>CANKUF010000012.1 GCA_947486675.1 Acidimicrobiaceae bacterium | reverse complement strand
TGGAAAGTTTCTATTCAGGTCAAGCCCAGCTGGGTCGCGCGGCATTGGGATAGTGAAGCCATCAAAGTTTTCCAGTATGCCTTCATCGAGTAATCGGTAACGCTGCGTTCCAGGTGCCACGCCAAGCGGACCAACTGGAACCATCACTCGAGCATCTTCAGCATGTTCTACCCACGCTCCATCAGGATCGGCAATTCGCATGGTGCGCACCGCCCCGTCGCCATCAATATCTTCAACGCTGAGTCCTGGCCAACGGTGTCCATCGCGCCATGGCCATGAACGAACACTTGAACGGTGATAGCGGGGGTGATCTAGAAGTGCATCTTCAACGCCGTCAGGATTGACGCGCGGAACAATGTAAAACGTACGCGTGCGAAGTGCTTCTGTTGTGTGATGGTCTCGACCAAATTGGCTCGTGAGATATTCCAAAATGTATAACGCGGCAACTCCACCCGTTACTTCTGTGGCATGAATGTTGGCGTCAATCCAATGAGCAGGTTTTGTGTCATGCGATCCAGTTGTGGAGTCGGTGACCGTTGCAATCCACAGATCTCGACCCTTATGCGACTTTCCATATGTCTCTAATGTCACTAACTGGGGAAATCGTGAAGCCAATTCATGAAGCCACGAAACCATTTCGTCGTATCGAAGAAAGCGATCAAAGTTGTAGGTCATATACACAGGTTACGCTGTGCTTAGGAGGTGCTTTCGTGCCACACATGCCAGTGTTTATGCATGCAACAGGAAACTGGCGTCCACGCTGGCGTGGTCGAATCCATGCTATTGCAGTTGCGCTTACCATCCCCGCCGGAATCATTCTCACCCTGTTTACGCCTGCTGGAGTGCCACGTTTGGCAGTAGGGATTTACGCATTGTCGCTTTTGGCTTTGTATTCCACTTCAGCCTCGTACCACCTGTTCACGAGGTCGATGCGCTCGCAAAAGACGATGCAACAAATTGATCATGCGATGGTGTACGTGCTCATTGCAGGTACGTACACGCCTGTGTGTTTGTTGGCCTTGCCATACAACGTTGGTATTCCGTTCTTGGTGTTGATTTGGTCAGCAGCCGCAGTGGGAATGGGATTAAAAATCACGTGGAAGGCAAAACGCGTAGGCCATGCGATGTACATCATTATTGGTTGGGCAGCGTTGATCATTTTGCCGTGGGCTTACGGTCGTGCAGGTTTCACCAGTTTGTTGATGTATGCCCTGGGGGGAATTGTCTACACGGTTGGAGCTGTGTTGTTTTATCTTCAAAAGCCAAAACTCTCACCTGAGATTTTTGGCTTTCACGAAATCTGGCATGTGTTTACCGTTATCGCTGGGGTGCTGCAATTTATTGGGGTGGGTTTGTTAGTAGGTCGAGTCGCGTAAATACATGGCTTCGATACCCGAATTACACGATGTAAAACTGTGGGCAGACCCCAATGCTGTTCAAATCAATCGCCTGCCAATGCGAACACCATTTGTCTCAACTTCAAGTGCTCGGGTTTCGTTGAATGGTGATTGGCGCATCAAGCGTTTTTCGCACCCAGAAAATATTGCTCTGCGTGAATTGGGCGAAATGTGTGATGACAGTGACTGGGTGAGTATTCCCGTTCCGAGTAACTGGACTCAGTTTGATCTCGGTGATGTTCCGCACTACACAAATATTGCAATGCCATGGCGTGAAACGCCTCCGCACCTTCCAAAAGAAGTTCCCACTGCGGTGTATCGCCGCAACTTCAAGGTTGAAAACGCATGGTCTGACCGCCGAATTGTCTTGCATGTCGGTGCAGCAGAGAGCGTGCACTCGGTTCGTGTAAATGGAGAATTCGTTGGATACGGCACGGACAGCCGTTTAGCGAGCGAGTACGACATTTCTCCGTTTGTTCGAGAAGGAATGAATCTTGTATCGATAACAGTGTGCCGGTATTCAGCGCAGTCCTATGTTGAAGACCAGGATCAATGGTGGATGGCGGGTTTACACCGAGACATTTTTATTGAAGCCCAACC
The DNA here is from genome assembly GCA_947486675.1 of Acidimicrobiaceae bacterium. Lineage (GTDB taxonomy): Bacteria > Actinomycetota > Acidimicrobiia > Acidimicrobiales > Ilumatobacteraceae > UBA3006. The sequence goes on along the minus strand of CANKUF010000012.1, from coordinate 8,087 downwards.
GTTACTGTGCATTGAAGACGTTCGAGTTGATGCCGAAGTTAGCGATGTAGGTGATTCGCTAATGGGAAGTGGTCAACTACGCATAGTGACGCGTGTAGCAGCACCACATGGTGAACGTTTCCCTACTGGAGTGAAGGTGATGGCGACCTTGCACAGTGCCAATGGAAAACAGATCGGTATTCAACACACTGGAGAGGTTGCGCACAGCATTCGGCCGTACGTGTTTGCGGGTCACTGCGCAGAAATTCAATGGCCGGTCAAAGGCGTGAAGCTGTGGTCTGCAGAACTCCCTCATCGCTACATGGTTCGAATTTCTCTGCTCAATGCGAATGGGAAAGCGATTGATTCAACTGAACAATGGATTGGGTTTAGAAGAGTTGAAATAGTTGACGGTGATTTATTGGTGAATGGCAAGCGCATCATGATTCAGGGAGTAAATCGCCACGATCATCACCCCGATCGTGGCAAGGCTGTCACAGTGCAAGACATGCGAGATGACGTTGTGGCAATGAAGCAACACAATGTCAACGCGGTGCGATGTTCCCATTACCCAAACGACCCAAGATTTCTTGATATTTGTGACGAACTAGGTCTGTATGTCGTCGATGAGGCGAATGTCGAAAGCCACGCATGGATAACGAGTTTGTGCCACGATTCTGCGTATAGGGCCACATGGCTTTCTCGAGTCAGTCGAATGGTGGAGCGCGACAAGAACCATCCGAGCGTGATCATGTGGTCACTTGGCAATGAATCGGGTTATGGAAATGTTCACGACGCCGCTGCGGCATGGGTGAGGTCGTACGACCCTTCACGGATCATTCATTATGAAGGCGCGATTTTCCATACAAATTGGTTCGACGGAGGCATGGCTGCAACTGATGTTGTGGCCCCGATGTATTCACCGATAGCAGCAATTGAAATGTATGGCAAGAGCAAGAAGCGCGTAAGGCCTCTCATCATGTGCGAATACAGCCACGCAATGGGTAACTCGAATGGTTCGCTTTCCGATTATTGGAAAGTGTTTGATAACACGCCTGGCCTGCAGGGCGGCTTCATTTGGGAGTGGAAAGATCACGGTCTTCGCCAATTGCTTCCCAATGGCAAGGAGCGGTTTGCATACGGCGGACAGTTCGGCGATTCTCCACACGATGGAAACTTTGTCGCCGATGGATTAATGCATGCTGATCTCACACCGCACCCGGCAATGCGAGAGGTTGCATGGGTGCATAGACCGGTTGCTGCGCAACTCGTTGGACCGAAGTCTGGTCCGTTCATTGAATTCAAAAACAGACAGGCGTTTCGTGATGTCTCATGGCTATCGGCAACGTACGAAATAGTCATTGATGGTGTAGTCAAGCGAAAAGGGACATTGGCAATAACCAGTCTTGGTGCAGGGAAGACCAAACGAATCAAAGTTCCATCCATTCGGGGATTATCGGGAGATATTCGGCTCAACATCATGTGGAAGACAAAACGCGCCGAGTTGTGGTGCGATCGAGGTCATGTTGTCGCATGGGATCAACTAGTGATGAAATCGGCTCGTCCGAAAAAGAATCAGGTTTCAAAGAAAAAGTCTGCGACGCTACATGTTGAACCCCAGTTGTCGTTGTTTAGAGCATCAATTGACAACGATGGATTTAAGTTGCTACCAAATCTGGCGTGGGTGGAAACTACAACGTTGAAGCGTTGGCAACAGCAAGGCATTGATGGAGATGTCGCACAGTTGGTTAAACACCAGACGAAACGCACAGTGAGAGAAGATGGCTCGGTCCGCTTTGATCACTCGGTACTGATTCCGAAAACACTTGACGATCTACCGCGCATCGGTGTGAGCTTTCCTTTGCCCGAAGGCTTCACAGAGATTTCGTGGTGGGGTAATGGTCCGCACGAGTGTTATCCAGACCGCCAATCATCAGCAATGGTTGGAGTTTTCAGTGGTCAGGCTGATGAATTGCCGTATTTAGTTCCACAGGAATATGGATTGCGAACGAGTTGCAGATGGTTTGAAGTAAGCAATCTAGAAACCAAAGAAGTTATTCGAATTGAAGCAGATGGTGCACCCTTGCACATGTCTGCTTTGCCGTATACGACTCAAGACTTGTATCAAGCAGCAGATCAAACCGAGTTAATCAAGCGCCCATATCTCACAATGAACATTGACATTGCTCACAGAGGTCTTGGAACGGCAAGTTGTGGGCCAGATGTTTTGCCGCAGTACCGAATTAGTGCAGGGAAATATCAGTTTTCGTATGTCATTTCACGCGAGTCTCGCGGCGCCAACCGCTGACACTGCCCAACCAGGCACGTCTGCATCACGTGAGCACAGTGCAACAACGCATCCACCGAATCCACCCCCGGTCATTCGCGCGCCATATACGCCTGGGAGATTCTGGATTTCTTCAACAGCCTTATCCATAGTCGGAGTTGATGTGTCAAAGTCGAGTGCAAGTGAACGGTGCCCTTCGTTCATAAGTTTTCCCGCGTGCTGTAATTCGTGAGATGCAAGTGCTTGTGCAAATTCTCGAACTCGTAGATTTTCGCTTATCACGTGACGAGCTCGCTTAGAAATGGTGTCGTCTTTAATCAACTCGAGCATGTTGATGTTTGCTAAGCGCAGCGGTCCAATGATGGACTCTGCGGCATTGCACTGGTGAACACGACTGGCGTATTCCGAACCCTGCAGTGTGCGGTGTGCAATGAATTGAACAACGATTTTGCACTCTTGCGGAATAGGGCTATGAACTATTTCGAGTGTTGAACAGTCAATCAACATTGCGTGATTTTCCTGAGCGCTCGCTATGCACAGTTGATCCATAATCCCTGTTGGAACGCCAGTGGCCACATGTTCGGCGCGTTGTGTCAACTGCGCCAATTCTTGTCGGCTTCCATCGAAACCAAGTGCAAGTGCAGCGGCAACTTCAAGAGCCGCGCTAGACGAAAGCCCACTTCCAATTGGAATATCCGTCGTAATTGTCCCCGAGATACCTCGTGTTGCTTTGGATTCAGCAGCTACGGCTGCGATGTATCTAGCCCACCGTGGCTGTAACGAAGAAAAATCGCTAACTGGAAGATTGAAGTGCGCTGTATCTGGTTCATCAGCAGATTTCAGCGACACGAATGAATCGTCGGTAAACCGTGCATCAATAACTGTGTGTCGATTGATTGCCATGGGAAACACCAATCCACCCGTGTAGTCGGTGTGATCACCAATGAGGTTGACGCGTCCAGGCGCAATTGCGCGCACTAAGCCACCAAGTTACGGAGACGCTGTGCAATGTCTGCTGGGTCCACGGGGTTGAAGTATTCCTCAGTAGAGACTTCGGCTGCTGCAATGTAGCGCTGGACACCTTTTGCACGCCATGGCGAAACAATCTCAATGTTTAGCCAAGCATTTTCGTATTGAGTTTTTGCAGATGCTTGGGTAACCCACATCATGTAAGGAAGCGGAGCATCAAAGAGTTGATCTAAAGCTACAAATGTTTTGTGAAGAGTAGATGCGAGGTCATCGCGTGACTCATCGTTTAGCCGACTTAGAAGCGAAACTTGTTGGTGTGGAGCAATTACTAATGAAACAGGATGTATCGCTGCGTATTGGGCATAAACAGTGAAGTGCGAACTGTTGACTACCAAACGATCTGCGGGTTGCTGGTCTGGTTTCCAATTCGATTGCAGCATTGAGTGCTGGCGACGTGGGACATGGTCAAATGCATAAATCTGCCCGTGTGGGTGACTGATTGTTGCTCCAACTTCGGCGCCTCGATTCTCAAAAATTAAGACGTAGTCAACATCGTTTTGTTGTTGCAACTGCGTCGTTCGCTCCGCCCAGAGATCGATGACTTTTCGAATTCCACTACGTCCCAATGATGCAATGGTCGCATCATGTTGCGATGTGTATAACACCACTTCACAAGCGCCAGTTTCTAGCGCAGGCCAGCGATTGGGGAATGACTTCACGTCGTATGGCTCTGGTGATTCGAGACCGCCTATGCAAAACGGGCATTCCTGTGACGGCAAATTTGGTCGATGCTGGCGCGCTGCAACGATATGAACGCGTGCACCCGTATGTGGATCAAGACGATCGTTATCGCTCACTACATCACCTTATGAATCTGGATGAGAAAACTTGAGGCTGGTAATAATGGAGGACAAGTGACACCGATTTCTCTCAATTGCCGTCCAGTCATGGTGATTGATCCGTCATCTATCCATTGCGGAAGTTTTCGGTGTGGTGCGTATGTGGGAGTTCCGAGATGTAGTGGCTTGACGACGAAGGACGTGTCGTCGTCCAAATGGTGAATATGAATCGGATCAACATGGCTACTTGGGCCATTGGCTAGTCGGGTGACTGAGATGAGTGACTGCGACTGATCGTGAGCAGAAACACCGTGCACCATGATGTTCGTGTCTGGATGATCTTCACGGAAAGTTGCCCCAGCGTGCAGAAATGTGCGCAACTCTTTGTACTGCGCAATGACAGACGCAAGTCGGTCTCGCTCATGTGGCGATGCATCAAGCAGGTTCCATTCAATGCCTAGCCATCCGAACAATGCCGTCGAGGCTCGGAACGCAAGCGAGTGACTACGTCGTGTGATGTGACTGGTTGGTGATCCAATGTGAGTGCCGAGCACCTCGGGCGGCATGAGTCGCTGAGCGCCGCGCTGAATGAGAATTCGATCGAGTGGGTCGATGGAATCACTTGTCCAGAATCGATCTACATAGGGCAAAATTCCAAAGTCAACGCGTCCGCCACCAGATGCACACGATTCAAACTGCACTTGCGGATGCGTTGCTTTTAGTCGACCCAGCAATTCATAAGTTCCTAAAGTCTGCGAATGTGCGGGTGAAGCTACGAGATCTCGATTGTGATCCCATTTCACATAAGAAATGTCGTGCGCATCGAGTAATTGCGAAATGCATGCAAACAAGTAATCGCGCACTTCAGATCGCGACAGATCAAGCACGAGCTGGTTTCTTCCCGTTATCGGGGGATTCACTCCATTGTGAAGCACCCAGTCCGGGTGTTTGCGATACAAATCACTATCAGGGTTAATCATCTCTGGTTCACACCAAATTCCGAACTCCATTCCCAACGTCTTCACATGGTTGATAAGTGGAGTGAGTCCATTTGGCCAGACAGAAGCATCAACGGTCCAGTCTCCAAGGCCAGCAGTGTCATTCCTTCTTCCAGAAAACCAGCCGTCATCGAGCACAAATCGCTCAACGCCAACTTGTGCTGCAGCATCTGCAAGTTTTGTCAACGTTTCAAAGTCGTGCTTGAAGTACACGGCTTCCCAAGTGTTGAGCGTGACCGGCCTCGACGTGGTTTTGTGTCGCAAACGGGAACGAACAAATTCATGAAAGTGCTGCGATGCAGCGCTGAGACCTTGTGATGAGTGCACCGCGTAAACAGTTGGCGCTGCATACGTTTCATTCGGTTGAACGACAAGTTCTCCAGCAGTCAGTTTTTCCCCAACCAGCATGTGCTTGTGGTGTTCGGTAACTCCGTCGAGTGTGATGTCAAAATTTCCGCTCCATCCAACATGGCATCCCCAGACTTCACCATGTTGTTCACCGAACTGAGAAGTGCCGGCAAAAACTACAGGCCACTTTTCGTGAGAAGTACGCCCTCTGCTGTTGGAAATGGAAATCGTTGACTGCACCCATGGGGTGCGTTGCTCACCAAACTCCATTCCCCAGCGTCCACCAATGGTGAGAAGTTCTTGCGCGCGTGGTGGAATCGGAAGCGCAAAGCGCAGACCGTGCAGTAAGTATGGCAATGATCCACGATTAGTGAATGCAGCAGAAATTGCGAGAACACCACTCGCGTGAATTTCAATGCCGATCTGTAGACCTAGATCAAGGCCAGAATCTCGAAGTGTGAAATCAGCTGAATTAGTTGTGTTGCTGCTTGAAGTAATGACGAAATGTGGGAATGATCCCGAACCATCGGGAAAGCACCCCTCAAAGCCGGGATTGCCGAGCCATCCATCATGGTGCTGAGGAACAATGCCAAGTGGTGGATCAAGGTCTATGCCGCCACCGAGAACGGCTCGCTCAAACATGTTCTGCTGGAGTGGGCTTTCTCCTAGGAAGTTCCCCCAGTACACAATTGCGGGAACATTGCCTCGTGTGCTGATGACAACGCTGAGACGTTCATCGTGCAAATGAAGAAGTTGGTCGTTGGCTTCCACTAGTGGATAAGTCTGCCAGTCCAAGCGATGTCGAACCACTTTGTTAGTGACTCACCGGGGGCAAGAATGACCGGCGAATCGTTGATTTCATTTGGTGCACCTGATTGGGGCTCGACGCACGTGGAGTTTGTTGGCAGGTCATACACCACCCAATGTGAGCAGTCGCTGGAGAGAACAAGATCAACGCCGTTGACCGTAAGTGAGAGGGGCACAAGTGGATTAATAAAGCAGTCATCAACATTGACGGCATCTGTTCGTTCGCGAATCGTGGTTGCAATTCCGTGTTCATCGCGCTGCAGCATTGATTCAAAAATCAGTGAAGCACGACTTGGTTTGCAAAACCATGGATGCCACCCAACTTGTGCAGGCATTGCACGAATTCCAGCTGTCACGCATAGTTCCATGTGGATGCGATCTTCTCTCAACTCAATGCGATGAGAAACCGAACCGCCAAATGGCCATTGCGAACCCAAGTCAGCGAAGAGATCGATGCTCGATGCAGTTACATCTACGACGTTCCACGATTGTGCAAAAACTGTTCCATGAGCTGCGTGGGGTGGAAGGGTTATGGGAAGTCGATGCTCAACATTGTTGAAACTCACAACTCCAGATCTGACACGACCGGCATATGGAACCATTGGGTAGCAGCCCCAAGTGAGAGCAGCGTCGTCTGGGCCATGGGTGAGTAGAACTTCCGTGTCGTGAATGCGTAACGAAGCAAGTCGACCGCCATTTGTCGTGTCCACAGAGACAGATGCACTGTCGTTGCTCAGCGCGAAAACCACGCTTGGATTCTTATCATTTACTATCAACTGAAGAATTCGGTCTTGGGGGAACTAGCCTGTCGTCCACGAAGGAAGTGCAGTTTCGGGTCGCTAGCTCAGTTGGTAGAGCAACGGACTTTTAATCCGCAGGTCCAGGGTTCGAGCCCCTGGCGACCCACCATTGGTAATTCGCTGGTAGCGATAGAGAGTATCTAATTTTAAGATACTTGACGCTTTGTTATCACTGTTCACGATAAGCATGAAATACTCATTACATGTTCATCCCCCTCCTTATTGCAACGGGTGTTTTCACACTCGCACACCGCCTGGTTATGGCGTCTGTTGACTCGTTCAACGGATATGGCGACCAGGGCCCAGACTTTCGTCTCTAATCCCTGAATTCGCCAGATGTCACTGACATCTGGGTGAATGAAAGGCGAGACTGTACGCAGTGAGTACAGACGAGTCAGTAGTCAATCAGTTAGATCTTTCGATCACCGGCATGTCGTGCAACGCATGTGCGATGTCAATCGAAAAAGGTTTGAACGCTCTTCCCGGCGTGGAAGCGACAGTGAACTATGCAACCGAATCTGCCCGAGTGGCATTTGATTCGACCTCAGCAGACGTAGCGACATTTATTACAACGATTGAAGGACTTGGTTACGGCGCACGCACGCTTGCCGAAACCACTCCTGACATGTTGGATGCTGAAGTTCGTGAACGTGTGTCCATGTTGAAAATTCGTCTACTGGTGACATTGGTGTTGGCGGTTCCAGTTGCGGTGGTGTCCATGTTTATGGCACTGCAGTTCAACAATTGGCAGTGGTATGCACTGGCACTTTCTGCTCCAGTGGTGACGTGGGGTGCGTGGCCGTTCCATCGCGCAGCACTGATGAATGCGCGTCATCGAAACACCACGATGGACACGCTGATTTCGTTGGGCATTGTTGCGGCAACCGGCTGGTCGCTATGGGCATTGATATGGGGTGATGCAGCCAAGGATCATCACATGTCAGGAATGGCTGAGTCACCACATGTGTATTTTGAGGTTGCCGTCTCGGTGACGGTGTTTTTGTTGGCCGGTCGCTACTTCGAAGCTCGCGCAAAACGACGAGCAGGCGATGCACTTCGA
>CANKUF010000011.1 GCA_947486675.1 Acidimicrobiaceae bacterium | reverse complement strand
CTCCGGGACGACCTGGCGACCACGGAGCAGGAACATGCAATGGCGATTCATACGAACGCGGTGTTTGAGTTGCACTTACTGGAGCAAATTTTGGAGCAGCCATACTCCTGCGAGCCTACTTGGAATGCAGTAGCCCGAAGATGAGCGACTCTTCAAGTGCGCGCCACGAGGCTTCAATGATGTTTGACGACACGCCGATTGTGGTCCAGTTGCGCTCTCCATCTGAGGCGTCGAGCAACACGCGCGTTACTGCGCCAGTTGCCGAGCCCGAGTCCAAGATGCGCACTTTGTAGTCGGTCAAATGCACACGTGAAAGCTGCGGGAATTTCTGCAACAGCGCAGCACGCAAGGCGGTATCGATCGCATTCACTGGTCCATTACCTTCCGCAGTGCACACTTCGCGATGGTCCCCCATCCACACCTTCACTGTGGCTTCGGTTGTAAATGTTCCTGCCGATGATTCATCGGTGATCACTCGCATTGATTCCACATTGAAGAAGCTCTGCTTCCAGCCAGTTGCGCGTCGCATCAACAATTCAAGCGATGCATCTGCTGCTTCAAAGTGGTAGCCCTCGTGCTCAAGTCGCTTGAGGTCGTCAATCACTTGGTTTACTGCAGGACCATCCATGGTCAATCCAAGTTCTTCTGCCTTCATGGTGATAGTTGCACGGCCAGCCATTTCGCTCACAAGGAAACGCGTGCCGTTGCCAACAAGTTCTGGCGCGATGTGCTCGTAAGCATCCTTTGCGCGAGAGATTGCCGAAACATGGAGTCCGGCTTTATGGGCGAACGCCGATGAACCAACGTATGGGGCTTGCGGATTCAACGGGCGATTCAGCACCTCGGCAACAAAATTGCTTACCGCAGTAAGACGCTCGAGCCTGCCTTCTGGCAAACATTCGAAACCCATTTTCAATTGCAAGTTCGGAATGACTGTTGTCAGGTTGGTGTTGCCGGTGCGCTCGCCAAGTCCGTTCAGCGTTCCCTGCACATGACGCGCGCCGCTTTGTACTGCTGCAAGCGAGTTTGCCACTGCGCAACCCGTGTCGTCGTGGCAGTGAATACCAATGGTCGCATCGTCACCGATGTGCTTCTTTACTTCTCCCACAATGTGCAACACATCGTTTGGCAGTGACCCACCATTGGTGTCGCACAACACCAGGTGCGTTGCTCCACCGATGATTGCTGCTTCTAAAACACGCAGCGAAAACTCTGGGTTCGATTTGAAACCATCAAAGAAATGTTCCATGTCAACAAGTACGCGTCGATCATTGGCGGTGAGGTATTTCACCGAGTCCGACACCATGGCAACACCTTCATCAAGCGTTGTTTGCAATGCGTGCACAATGTGATAGTCCCATGCTTTGGCAACAATGCACACAGCAGAAGTTTGCGCTTCAATCAAGTTGCGCAGTGTTGCGTCATCATCAACTTTGCCAAGTGGGCGTCGCGTTGAACCAAATGCAACTAAGGCAGAAGTTGAAAACGTCAATTCGTTTTTTGCACGGGCAAAGAATTCAATGTCTTTCGGGTTCGCACCAGGCCAGCCGCCTTCAATGAAATGCACACCCAAGTAGTCCAGTTGTTCTGCAATGCGCAGTTTGTCCTCAACGCTTGCCGACACGCCTTCCACTTGCATGCCGTCGCGCAATGTGGTGTCGAACACTTCTACAAGTTGTTGCTTTGTCATCTGTTGCTCTTCTCTGCTGTCGAATTTTGGGGATTAAAAAAGCCGCCCGATTGGGCGGCTTGGGCGTACGTCGGTTGACGCACGCCTATCGAATAATGATGATCGCAATGCTGGTGGCGTTGGCTCCGAAATGATTCACGGCTCCAGTCTGACGCCTGAAATGGCGTTCACCAACCCGCCAAGGCCTGTCCTGTGGGGATGCCTGTGGATAACGCCCTGCGGACGATATTCCGCTTGTGGAAACACCTGTGGATGACCTTGGGGGAAAACCCCTACAAGTCACCCTCGTGTAATACGGCGCTTGTTATTTAACGTATTCGAGCCAGTCGACATAGCGCGGGTCTTGCCCACGCACAGCCTTGGCATACGTAGCTGCAATTGCCCGCGTCATTGGCCCAGGGCATGGCACTGGCCTGTCATCGACCGAACTTACCGAGCCAACTTCGGCAGCGGTTCCGCAGGCGAAGATTTCTTCGGCAATGTACAAATCGCTGCGCGCAATGTTGTCTACGCGAACTTCGTAACCCAAATCGCGAGCAATGCGCGTGACGCTGTTTTGCGTAATGCCTTCAAGTGCTCCTGCAGATGTTGGCGGGGTCAAGATAATTCCGTTGCGAACAACAAAGAGGTTTTCGCCTGTGCACTCGGCAACCAAACCATTTGGAGCAAGCATGATGGCTTCGTCATAACCAGCCTGCAACGCTTCAACTTTGGCAAGCGACGAGTTCACATAGTTACCCACTGTTTTTGCTGCTGGCGGCATGGTGTTGTGATCGTGACGAGTCCATGAAGAAATCTTCATGCGCACGCCCTTTTCCACTGCATCATCGCCCAAATACGCACCCCATGGCCAGCACGCAATAGCGACTTCGGTTTTGCACGGCGTGGTGTTCAAACCCATTTCGCCATATCCGTAATACGCAAGCGGACGTACGTAACACGCTGGCAATCCGGTTGACGCAACAGTGTCTTTTACAGCTTGAACAAGTTCTTCAAGCGAGTACGGCATTGGCATCGCCAAAATTTTTGCCGAGTTAATAAAGCGTTGCATGTGCTCGGTAAGGCGGAACACTGCTGGACCCTTGTCGGTCTCGTATGCACGAATACCTTCGAACACGCCCGTGCCGTAATGCAGCGTGTGTGTCAGTACATGAACTTGTGCTTTGTCCCAATCGACAAGCTTTCCGTTCATCCAAATCTTTGGTGTCGTGGTAATCGGCATCGGCGTCCCCTTAGTTAAAAACGTTGCTAAAACTTAGCGTTACTTGCCCGCAACTCGGGCTGCAATTTCGTCACCTATTTGCGATGTTGAGCCAGCACTTGGCTTTTCACAAGCCGCACGCAACTTGGTTGCCCCAGCATGTTCTCCAAGGAATTCCAGCATGTGGGCTGCCGACAGAATGGCCGCAACCGGGTTTGCCTTCCCCGTGCCAACAATGTCTGGCGCCGAGCCGTGTACAGGTTCGAACATGGAAGGCCCAGTGCGCTTCGGGTTCAGGTTGGCTGAAGACGCAACTCCAATTCCACCGCTTACTGCTCCACCAAGGTCGGTCAAAATGTCGCCGAACAAGTTGTCGGTCACAATCACGTCATAACGCTGTGGATCTTGAACGAAATAGATACATGCCGCATCCACGTGGTTGTAGGCAGTTCCAACTTGCGGGAAATCTTCGGCAACTTTGTTAAACGTGCGCTGCCACAGGTCTCCAGCAAAGGTGAGCACATTTGTTTTATGCACCAATGTCAAATGCTTGCGATCGCGTTGTGCAGCAAGTTCGAATGCGTAACGAACGCAGCGCTCAACGCCGTGTGCAGTGTTTACGCTTCCCTGCGTTGCCACTTCGAATGGCGTGCCCTTGCGTAACACTCCGCCTTCGCCAACATATGGTCCTTCGGTGTTTTCGCGAATCACCACGAAGTCGTGTGACTGCGTGTGGCCTGGCGCAACTCCAGCAAATGGACGCTGATTGATGTATAGGTCCAATTCAAAACGCATCTTCAATAACAAGCCGCGTTCAATAACTCCTGGTGGTACCGCTGGTGTACCTACAGCGCCTAGCAAGATGGCGTCAAACTTGCGAAGCTCAGCAAGCGTTGCGTCTGACAACACTTCGCCATCGCGCAAGTAACGAGCACCACCAAGATCGAAGCTTGTGGTCTCTAAATCAATTCCTGCGGCCTTCACCACCTTCAGCGCTTCAGTTGTGACCTCTGGTCCAATTCCGTCGCCGCCGATTACTGCAACGCGATGAGCTTGTGATGATTTCGCAGACATAGTGATGCTCCATCGTAGGGTGGATTTTGCGCAGATAGCCTTGGTCCGTATGGCTAAGCACCAACTCTCGAAGTCCACATTTGACCGTATAAAGGCCGAATTTGATGACCTCACCACCCGCGGGCGCATTGAAGTCGCCTACAAAATCGAGCGTGCACGCGAACTTGGCGACCTGAAGGAAAATGGTGACTACCACGCGGCGAAAGATGAGCAGGGCCACATGGAGGGCCGCATTCGCCAGATCGAATCCATTCTTGAAGACGCCGAAGTGGTTTCAGCCCCTACCGACGGTGTCGTCGGTCTTGGTTCGGTTGTCGCCATTGTGTTTGAAGGTGACTCAGACAGCGATGCCGAGTCGTACCTCATTGGCCATGTTGAAGAAAAACCAGAAAACGATTCAGTCAGCGTGATGAGTCCTTCTTCACCACTTGGTTCTGCGTTGCTTGGCGCAAAAGAAGGCGATGTTGTTACATACGACGCGACAAATGCGAAACTAAAAGTCAAAGTGCTATCAGCAAAAGCACAGAAGTAACCCGGAGAACATGGCGCTTCCCCCCGGTCGCTTGATCGATATTCCAGGTCGCGGTCAAACATTCATTCGTGAAGTACAAGGCCCTGACAACGCACCTACTCTCATTTTGTTACACGGCTGGACAGCCACAGCCGACCTGAACTGGTTTACCTGTTTCGAAGAACTCGGCAAACACTTCAATGTTGTTGCACTCGACCATCGTGGTCACGGACAAGGCATTCGCTCACGCAATTCATTTCGCCTTGAAGACTGCGCAGACGATGTGGTTGCGCTTGCAGACACGCTTGGCATCAACACGTTCATACCTGTCGGGTATTCGATGGGCGGAACCATTGCACAACTTATTTGGAAACAACATGAGCATCGCGTAAACGGACTGGTGCTGTGCAGCACGGCGCCAATTTTTGCAAAGTCACGTGAAGAACGTTTTGGGTTTCTTGGACTGACGGGGCTTGCCGCCATTGCTCGGTTTACACCAACACAAACTGTTGACTGGATTACCGAGCAGGTGTACTTGCAACGCAAGGCTGAAGGAATGGACCAATGGGCACTTGAAGAAATGTCTGGCCATGACTGGCGTCAAATTCTTGAAGCAGGAAAAGAGATTGGAAGTTTCAATTCATTGAAGTGGTTGTCGGAAGTAGACGTTCCGACATCGGTTGTGATTACCACCCAAGACCAAGTCATTCCTCCAGAGCGGCAGCAACGACTCCTAGATTTATTAAAAGACGTCGATGTGCATTTGGTTGATGGTGGACACAACGCGATTTACGCCGAGCAACGCACATATGTTCCCAAACTTGTTGCCGCCTGCGCCAGTGTGTACCAACGCACTCTAAAAAATTAAGCGACAATCGTTTCTAGATCGAGCCCAATATCAAGCACTTTTGCAGAGTGCGTGAGTGCACCAACCGAAATGTAATTCACACCCGTTGCCGCAACACTTTGCGCATTTTCCAATGTCAGCCCGCCACTTGCTTCCAACACCACAGCGCGACCAGTTGATGCGAGATGCTGCGCGGCAATTGCCACCGCTTCGCGCAACACTTCTGGTTTCATATTGTCAAGCAACACCAAGTCGGCGCCTGCGCTAAGCGCTGTGTGCAATTGGTCAATCGTGTCAACTTCAATCTCCAACACAATTGAAGGTGCAGCTGCACGCACTGCCGCAAAGGCTTCAGCAACTCCACCCGCAGCAACGATGTGGTTGTCCTTCACTAAAGCTGCATCGGAAAGAGACATGCGGTGATTCACTCCGCCACCGCAACGAACCGCATACTTTTCAAGCGCACGCATTCCTGGTGTGGTTTTGCGGGTGTCGCGCACCCGTGCATTCGTTGATGCAATGGCGTCAGCCCATTGGCTTGTTGCGGTTGCAACCCCCGACAAATGGCCCAATATGTTCAGTGCTGTGCGCTCGGCTGTAAGCAACCCGCGAGTTGGGCCTTCAACGCTTGCCACGCGAGTACCAGGCTGAACGCGCGATCCATCTGCAACTAACTGTTTGAACACAACTTGCTCGGCGCCACACACCATGTCGAAAACTGCACCAGCGATTGCCAAACCGGCAATGCATCCCGTTTGACGTGATGCAAAAACACCCGCACTTCGCTGCTGCGCAGGAACTGTCGAATTTGTGGTCACATCGGGGCCATTGTGCAAGTCTTCGTCTAATGCCACCGAGATAAGCCGGCGTACTGCGTCAACATCTAGACCCGCAGCCGTTATGTGCTGTGCGGACTCATCGGAAAGTTTGTGGTGCAACATGGTTATGCCTCGTTCGGAATTCCACTAATTGACAGCGATCCACCATGCAATGACACCTCTAAGTGTCGTACCCAAATTTCGCGTTGCTCCACAGTGTCTGTTCGTCGGTGACAACCACGACTCTCGGTGCGCGCAAGCGCGCTGGCCGCAACAGCGGTTGCAACAGTCAAAATGTTGGTTGCCTCAAAATTGCGTCGCGAAGGCGAAATATGCGCATCAACTTTTTCTGCCGCTATCGCCAATGCATCGAGCGCGTCTTGCAAACCTTCCGGTTTACGAAGTACACCAACGTGCTTGCTCATCAGGGTGCGCACGTGAGTACGCAGTGAATCATCAAGCAGTCCCACTACTTCAGATGCAATGGTTTCATCTGGTTCAACTCGCTCAGGAATTTTCCATGCCAGGTTTCGTCCAACACGTGTTCCCACCACCAAGCTTTCGGTCAGCGAGTTTGAAGCCAATCGGTTTGCGCCGTGCACACCTGTGTATGCCACTTCGCCAACGGCATACAGTCCGTCCACTTCGGTAAGGCCATCAAGGTTCGAATCAATTCCGCCACAGGTGTAGTGCGCGGCAGGTGCAACTGGAATTCGCTGCGTCAGCGGGTCAATGCCGGCTGCACGACAAGCCTTTGTAATGAATGGAAAGCGTTCTTCGAAATTTTCAATACCCGTGGCGTCAAGAAACACATGGTCATCAACGCCTGCTGGCGCTTGCGCCATGCGTGCACTGATTGCCGATGCCACCACGTCTCGTGGTGCAAGGTCTTCCTGCGGATGCACACCTTTCATAATGCGCTCGCCCGCAGCATCAAAAAGTATTGCGCCCTCGCCACGAACTGCTTCGCTAATCAGCATCTGTTGCTGAGTCGAACTGGCTGAGTGCCACAACACTGTCGGATGAAATTGCACGAATTCAAGATCGCGCAGAGTAAGGCCTGCGCGCAAAGCAAGCGCATGGCCGTCACCAGTAACTGCTGGTGGATTTGATGTACTTGCAAACACTTGGCCGTACCCACCCGTAGCAACCACAACTGCTGGTGCTTTTACCAACCCAACACTTTCAACATTTCCTTGCGCATCAAGCTTTGCAATTCGCACGCCGGCAATACGGCGACGGCCACCAGAGGTTTTACCAAACACCAAATCCAGCGCAAACGCGTGATCCATTACTTCAACGCCTGCGTTAATGGCATTCATGTCGAGTGTGCGCTGCACTTCAGCGCCAGATTGATCGCCTCCGGCATGCACAATGCGTGAACGCGAGTGGCCACCTTCGCGAGTAAGTGCTCGCAAGCCATCGCTACCCGGGTCGAACGCTGCACCAAGTTTTTCCAAATATTGAATTGCTGTCGGTGCATCGCGCACCAGCGAAGTAACTGCTGCTTCATCACACAAACCTGCGCCTGCATCGAGGGTGTCGCGTACGTGTTCACCAAATGTGTCGCCCGGGTCGAGAACAGCAGCCAAGCCGCCTTGAGCCCATGCTGTGCTTCCTGCGTCCAGCGTGTCTTTCGTAATGATCAAGACATCACGAACTGGGCGGGCTGCTAACGCTGCAGCAAGTCCTGCGGCTCCAGAGCCAAGCACCACAACATCAACTTCGCGAGTCCACGAAACTGCTGGAGCAGCAAGTTGAGTTGGCACATTCACAGGTATCTGTTGTACGCGCGAACCAGTCGGCACTGTGATTATTCCTTCGTACGCGAAGGCGTGCCAATGGCAATCATGCGCTCAACCGAAGCTCGTGCCTTGTCGGCAATGTCGCGCGGAACGTCAACGACATCCGTGCCATCACGCAATGAACGCAGCAACTTCTCTGGAGTAATCATCTTCATGTACTTGCATACTGCTGCACGATTCACTGGCTCAAAAATGACCAGTGGGTTTGCCTTGCGCAGCTGATGCAACATTCCGGTCTCTGTTGCGACCAAAACTTTTTTCGCGCGGGTATTCTGCGCTGCCGTAATCATTCCTGAAGTGGAAAGAATGTGCGTGCGCTCTGCTGGCACTGCTCCACTTGAGGCCAAATACATTGCTGAAGTTGCGCAGCCGCATTCTGGGTGAATGAACAGTTCTGCTTCTGGTTCAGCAGCAACCATGTTTTTCAAATCTTGTCCGTTAATTCCCGCATGCACATGGCACTCACCCATCCAAATGTGCATGTTGGTGCGTCCGGTTTCGCGTTGTGCGTGTGCACCAAGAAACTGGTCGGGGCAAAACAGAATTTCTTGATCAAGTGGAATTGACTGCACTACTTCAACAGCGTTCGATGACGTGCAGCAAATATCGGTTTCTGCTTTTACCGCTGCAGTGGTGTTTACGTAACTCACTACCGCTGCACCTGGGTGTTCGGCTTTCCACGCACGAAGTTGGTCTGCGTTAATGGTGTCGGCCAGTGAACATCCGGCCGCTGCATCAGGAATGATCACCGTTTTTTCGTAGCTTAAAATTTTTGCTGTCTCGGCCATGAAGTGCACACCGCAGAAAATGATCGTGCTTGCATCAACTTGCGCTGCAATGCGCGAAAGCGCCAACGAGTCGCCAACATGATGCGCAATTTCCTGAATCTCTGGCACCTGATAGTTGTGGGCAAGAATTACCGCATCGCGCTCTTTGGCTAGCGCACGCACTTCCTCGGCCCATGCAGACTTCGGGCCGTAGTCAACGCTGTTGGCGATGCTTGAACTCACATGTTCAAGTTATCGGCTACTCCTGCAATGCCGAATCTGTCGGGCTTTGGGCAACATTCACAGGGCAATCGAACCATAAATTAGTGACTGCATCGGCCAGGCTGCCTCTCGCTGCCCCCGCATCGGTCACCACATCGTTTGGGGTATCGGCGAAGCGCAATACCGAGCCAACACCACCGTCACCCACCACTACAACTAAACGAACTCGTCTGCGTTCTGGGTGTTGACTCGGCGGCATTGACGTTTCTTCGTCTTCGTCATCATCATCTCGAATTGGAGCCGCCCATCCGCACGTCAGCACCACCGCAGCGTCGAACATACGAACAATTGCGCTGGTTTGTGCTTCAAGCAATTCGTACACATCACCGTGTTCGGCAAGAAACGTAATCCGTAACGCACCGTCTTCATTTCGCGCTGCGGCTTCTTCGTCCACGATGCTGATGCCATACAGGCGTGCCCGCGAAAGATCGAAACCATCAAGCGACAGGTGCAGGCTGTGCTCTACGCAAGTGGCGAGTGTGACTGGACTAATGGTGTGTTGTGTCATACCCCGATGTGTGGCTTGGGGCCCTTACGCGGATGCCTGATTGAGCCATTTCGGCCAATTCACGGTTGAATGGAAGCATGGCCAATTCGAACGGCAAGCCCCTCACGCTTCCCCAAAAAGTTTGGGATCGCCACGTCGTGCAAAGCGCACCCGGCGAACCAGACCTGCTGTACATCGACCTCCACCTCGTTCACGAAGTGACGAGCCCGCAGGCATTCCACCGAGAACATTCACCTTCCTATTGCCGATGAAATTTCATCAAAGCAAATTGAAGTGTTGCGCGCCAACGCAAAAGAGTTTGGTGTCACGTTGTACCCAATGGGTCATGCCAAGCAAGGCATCGTGCACGTCATTGGTCCAGAACAAGGTCGCACGCTTCCTGGCATGACCATCGTGTGCGGCGACAGCCACACAGCAACCCATGGTGCATTCGGCGCACTCGCATTCGGAATTGGCACCAGCGAAGTGGAACACGTTCTTGCAACGCAAACACTTCCGCAATCGCGTCCGAAGTGGATGAGCGTCACGGTTGAAGGCACGCTTGCACCAGGTGTTACAGCGAAAGACATCATCCTTGCTGTCATCGCCAAAATTGGCACGGGTGGCGGCATCGGTCATGTCATCGAATATCGCGGTTCAGCAATTCGCGCAATGTCCATGGAAGGTCGCATGACCATCTACAACATGTCGATTGAAGCAGGCGCACGTGCAGGCCTTGTTGCTCCAGACGACGTC
>CANKUF010000010.1 GCA_947486675.1 Acidimicrobiaceae bacterium | reverse complement strand
CGCAGACTCTGGTTTTGTATGCAGTCGCTCATCACCAGACCGCAGGCTTGTGGAATTCATCGAACTTTCTGATCATCCGTTCTGGGTTGGTACACAAGCGCATCCAGAGTTCAAGAGTCGTCCCGATCGGCCACATCCGTTGTTCCGTGAGTTGATTAGCGCTTCGTTGCAACATCGAGTGGTGAGATTGCAAAACACTCCGGCAGTTGCAGAGCCAACTGCAGCCCCATCAATTAGCGCCTAACGAGTTGTCCATGTCGTCGCTGACACACAGCGAGCGTTTTCTTACCTGGATGACCATTGAGCAAGGGCGGTCGCCGCGCACCATTGAGGCGTATCGTCGCGACCTACTTCGCTACGAGTCGTTTCTTGCCTCCAGCAGCCTCGATGTGCTTTCTGCACAATCACCAGATATTGAGCAATTCATCGCAAGTTTGCGCGCAGAAGGCAAGGCTGCAAAAAGCGTTGCTCGCATGTATGCGGCTGTACGAATGATGCATCGGTATCTCGTAGAAGAGCGCTTGCGACCCGATAATCCAACCTCTGGCGTCGATGGCGTGAAGGTGCCCAGTGGAATTCCGAAAGCATTGAGCGAAGACGACGTCTCGCGAATATTGGCCGCGGCTACCGGAGTGGATTCCTTCGCACTGCGTGACCGAGCACTGCTCGAATTCCTGTACGCAACCGGAGCACGTATCTCGGAGGCTTGCGGCTTGTCTCTATCGGACCTCGACATGGAGTCGCAATTGGTGCGCCTATTCGGCAAAGGCTCGAAGGAGCGCATCGTTCCATTTGGAAGTCACGCCAAAACGGCATTGGAAGAATGGCTCGGTGCGGGTGGAAGAGCCATGTTGGTGCCCGAGCAATGGGCGAAGCGCGATCATGCTGATGCAGTGTTTCTCGGCGCGCGTGGAACGAGGATGAGTCGTCAGGCTGCGTGGGGCATTGTGCGCAAGTACGCACGACTCGCAGAACTGGGCGATGAGATTTCACCACATGTGTTGCGCCATTCGTGTGCTACTCATATGTTGGTCCACGGTGCCGACTTGCGCATTGTGCAGGAACTGTTGGGTCACGCTTCGGTAAGTACAACCCAGGTGTACACCCGTGTCGATAATGAAGTGCTCTTCGATATGTACAAAGAATCTCATCCACGCGCTCGCATCGGGTTTTCGGGATCAAAGTCGTGAACTACATCTACCATCTCGCTAAACGTTTTTTTACTTCGTTGGCGCGTAGGGATGTGTCGGGTGCAGAACTCACCACGGTCCGCTCCAAGCTCTCAGCACATGAGTACGAACTATGGCTGCAATTTGCCATTGCCGATCGGCGTCACAGCGTGTTGGTGGCTGCGCGATTCACCGCGCTGCGTCCTGATGCACCTGACAACGAGATTGCTGGAGTGCTGCTGCACGACATCGGAAAGATTTCGAGCAACCTGTCTACGTTGCAACGTGTTGTTGCCACCATTGTTGGTCCACGAACTAAGCGTTTTGCGCTGTATCACCAGCACGAAGAAATTGGAGCCGACATGCTTCGTCGCGCAGGGTCACACAGCGAAGTGATCGCAATGGTTAATCAAACTTGCAGTGCAGATGCGGCAGACGCGTTTCGTGCTGCCGACAATATTTAGCGCGGGTAGAAACCAATCGCGTCATGTGCGCGGGCAAGCGTGGCCTGAGCAACCGTTCCAGCTTTTTCTGCTCCGATACGAAGCAGGCGTCCGAGTTCGGCCTTGTCATTCATGAGTTCCGTGTATCGCGACTGAATTGGTGTGAGCATTGCAGCAACTGCCGCGCCGCAGTCACTCTTCAGCGCTCCGTATTGCGTGTATTGATCTGCAAGTTGTTGCGGAGAAGTACCAGTTACTGCGCTCAAGATGTCGAGCAGATTCGCGATCCCAGGTTTTGCCTCCCGGTCGTAGCGAACTTCGTTTTCTGAGTCGGTGACTGCTCGCTTAAATTTCTTTTCGATTGCAGATGGTGCATCGAGCAAATACACACATCCAGCGTCGGTTTCTGACGATTTCGACATCTTCGAGGTTGGATCGAGCAAATCCATTACGCGAGCACCAGCGGGAGGTGTCACTGCCTTTGGCAAGAAAAAGGTGTCACCGAAACGATGATTAAAACGAACAGCGATATCTCTGGTGATTTCAATGTGCTGACGTTGATCATCACCAACTGGAACTTCTGCTGCGTCGTACAGCAAGATGTCTGCGGCCTGTAAAGCGGGATAGGTGAAGAGACCGGCTGAAACAAAGTCGGCTTCACGTTTGGCGGACTTGTCTTTGAACTGAGTCATTCTGCTCAGTTCGCCGAAACTTACGGTGCATTCCATGATCCACCCCAGTTGCGAGTGCTCGGGGACGTGGGATTGAACAAACACCGTGGCGACTTCTGGGTCTAGCCCCACAGCAAACAGCATGGCGGCAAGCTCGACGGTGTTCTTGCCAAGCACACCGGGTTTGTCGGTAATGGTGAGGGCGTGCAGGTCGACAATGCCGTGAAAGACGTCATTGGCATGCTGCCCAGAAACCCAATTGCGAAGAGCACCCAGGTAGTTGCCTAAATGAACGTCGCCAGTTGGCTGGATGCAAGAAAGTACGCGAGCCACGGTGCAACGCTAGTGCAAGCAGCACAACGGGCTCAGGACATTTCATCTGTGTGAACTATTCTGTCGGCATGGCATTTGAGGTAGCGACCCCCGTCTATGACGGTCCGTTCGACCTGCTGCTACACCTCATTTTGAAAGAGGAAGTCGACATCCATGAGGTTTCTTTAACCCGCATCGTTGAGGCGTATCTCGAAGAGATCCAGCGCATGCAGATGCTCGACCTGGATGTGGCGACGGAATTTCTTCTCATTGCATCCACCCTTGTCGAATTGAAAACTCGCCGTTTGCTTCCTGGTCGCGAAGACATGGACTTGGACGAAGAGTTGGCGCTGTGGTCGGAGCGCGATCTGTTGCTGGCGCGCCTTCTGGATTGCAAGACGTTCAAAGATGTCGCTTCGGTGTTTAGCCAACTCACGGAGCGAGCAAGTCTGAGCTTTCCTCGTCGTTCGGGCCCTGATGAACGGTTCGCCGAATTGCTTCCCGACATGCTCGATGGTGTGACGCCGGTTCGTTTGCAACGTGCGTATTTGCGCGTGACGCAACCCAAGCCACCGACGTCAATTGATCTGTTCCACGTCGCGCCAATTCGTGCCAGTGTTGCTGATGCATTGATGGAGATGTTGGATACCTTGCCAAAGTTAGGGAAGGTCACGTTCAGACAAATTACTGAGGCAATTTATGACCGCATTGAAGTTGTGGTGCGCTTCTTAGCCATTCTTGAGTTGTACAAGCAGGGTCGAGTCACGCTCGAACAATCAGATCGTTTTGGAGAAATTGAAGTGCAATGGATTGCAGGCGACGACACAGGGTTTGAAGCTGTTCTGCAAATTGATGATTACGAAGGATGATAAGAGGATTTCATGACTGAAGAAAATATCTCCGCAGAATCGGTGCGTGCTTTGGAAGCAATTTTGCTTGTGGCGATGGAGCCTGTTGACCCAACTCTGCTTTCTCAACTGCTTGAAATTTCGGTTGCTTCGATTGAAGGGCTTTGTGAACGTCTCGCCGCAGCGTATGAAGAAGCCGGTCATGGTTTTCAACTAGTGAAGGTTGCTGGTGGCTATCGATTCCAGTCGCATCATGATGTTGCGTCATATGTTGAACGCTTTGTGCTCGACAGCCAACAGGCGCGTATTTCATCTGCTGCACTCGAAACACTTGCGATCATTGCCTATAAGCAACCAATCTCGCGCGGACAAGTTGCAGCAATTCGCGGTGTTGATCCAGATGCAGTAATGCGAACGCTGCAAGCACGCGGGTACATCACTGAATTATCGCGTGATGATGGCCCAGGTCAGGCAGTGCTATTCGGCACCACTTCATTGTTTCTGGAGCGTCTAGGAATCGAATCTCTTTCTGCGCTGCCTCCGATTGCCGATTTCGTTCCCGATGCCGCAGTTGTTGAAGCGCTCGAGCATGGTTTGCGAATCGTGCCGCAAACAGAATGAACGATGACGGCGAACGCTTACAGAAAGTTCTCGCCCAACGCGGGTGGGGAAGTCGAAGAGCATGTGAAGAGATCATCGCCGAAGGTCGAGTGACCGTGAATGGCGAAGTTGCAATACTTGGTCGCCGAGTAGATGTTGAAGTTGACATTGTTGAAATTGATGGAGCGCCAGTTGGAGTTCGCCCAGACTTGGTGTACTACCTGCTGAACAAACCAGTTGATGTTATTAGTACTGCCATCGATACGCACGATAGGGAAACTGTGGTTGATCTTGTGCCTGCCGAACCACGCGTGTATCCCGTTGGACGCTTAGATGGTGATTCCGAAGGTTTGCTGTTGATCACCAACGACGGTGAGTTGACGAATCGAATTACGCACCCGAAGTACGGTCTCGAAAAGGAATACTTGGTCCAAGTTGACATCACTTCGGCTGATGTCAGCGATGTGGCCATCCACCGCATGCGTAATGGCATCGAATTGGAAGACGGAGTCACGGCCCCAGCCGAGGTGAGCAGATTGCAAGAAGGTGTGCTCAGAATGGTGATTCACGAGGGGAAGAATCGGCAAATTCGTCGCATGTGCGAATCGGTTGGGTATCCAGTGAAACGTCTCGTTCGCACGCGCATAGGGCCGATCATGGATAAGAAGCTTCGTCCAGGTGAATGGCGCAACCTCACGCAAGCAGAGGTCAAACTCTTAATAGAGGCAGTCACCGAGTAGTGCTCGGGTACGATATTTCTCTGTGAAACAGCGACGAGCAAACATTTTTGGGCTTGGGCTGATTGGCGGATCACTTGCTGCAGCGCTTACTGCTCGTGGGTGGCATGTCACCGGGAATGACGTTCGCTCTGAGACCGAAGAGGAAGCACTCGCGTTAGGACTGATTGGTGCGCGGGGCGTTGATGCCGATGCAGAAGTGTCTTTTGTTGCTACTCCAGTGTCTTCGGTAACTGAGCAGGTTCGCCGTGCACTTGAAACAACACATGGATTAGTAACTGATGTCGGTGGGGTGAAGGCCCATATTGTTCGAGAAATCACCGACCCACGCTTCGTTGCCGGACATCCAATGGCTGGCAGCGAGCTCATTGGGTTGGCAGGAGCAGATGCATCGCTGTTTGAAGGCGCGGTATGGGTGCTAACGCCATCGCCACATACGCCCGACGCAAACTTTGCTCAAGTTGCGCAGATCGTGAAAGAGCTTGGCGCAGAGTTTGTGGTTCTCAGCGCGGAACGCCACGATCAACTCGTTGCGATCGTCAGCCACTTACCGCATCTCACTGCCGCAACGCTGATGTCATTGGCTAATGACCACGCCGAAGAGCACGTTGCGGTGTTGCGCCTGGCCGCAGGTGGATTTCGCGACATGACGCGTGTGGCGTCTGGACATCCGGCCATTTGGCTTGATGTGTGTAGGGAAAATCGTGAAGCAATCGTCGGCGCACTCGATGGAATGATTAGCGGTCTGCAATCCATGCGGGCAATTGTTGACGAAGGCAGAACGGACGAGCTCTCGCAGCGATTGCAATCTGCGCGAATTGCGCGTGCCAACCTGCCAGGTCGAGTTGGCAATTTGCTCGATGTTGTTGAAGTTCGCGTACCAATTCCTGACCGCGCGGGAGCAGCAGCCGAAATATTCTCGCTCGCAGCAGAACTGGGTGTGAACACAGCCAACTTCGAAGTTGCGCACTCGGTTGAGGGCGACCGCGGAATTTTGGTGCTGGTCATTGATCGCGCCAGCCAAGATGTATTCAAGGGCGGTTTGATTGCTCGAGGGTTTCGACCGTCGATTCAACAACTGACATGAGCGCGAGCCTAAGTCGTACCGTCGCACCTCTTGGTTCGACGCTGAATGCAACAGTACGAGTTCCTGGGTCTAAGAGTGTCGCAGCGCGTGCGCTGGTGTGCGCGGCAATGGCAACAGGTGAGAGCACGGTCAGCAACTTGCCAAGTGGCGATGACACAGCCTCCATGCTGAGAGGCCTTGCAACACTTGGTGCACAGATTGATGTGCACGGTGATACTGCAAAGTTCACATCTAGTTGGGACGTTGACCAACTCGACCCGCTTGTGATCGATGCCCGATTGGCCGGAACGACTGCTCGGTTTCTTACTGCGGTATCTGCATTACGTGCAGGCGAGGTAGTGATTACTGGAGAGGAATCATTACGCAACCGACCAATGCACGACCTGCATCAGGCTATAGCCGATATTGGTTTCGAAGTTTCGCCTCTGAATGGACCGGGCATGCTTCCGGTTGCGGTTAAGCGCGGAGTACAAAAGAGTGAGCGCGTAAATATCGCTGCCACGACATCCAGCCAGTTCACCTCAGCGCTTATGTTGATTGCACCACGGTTGCCACAAGGTTTGTCCATAGTCACCGAAGGTGACGTGGTGTCACAGTCGTATCTGGACATGACTGTTGGTGTTCAACACCGTTTCGGTGTTGTGCCAGTTGAACGTGGTGAACATGTCTTTCGCTACGCAGCAGGTGATTATGTTGGGGCGACATATGAAGTTGAGCCCGATGCATCGTCGGCCTCGTACCCACTTGCGGCTGCTGCGATCGCCGGGGGGCAAGTGGTAGTTGCAGGACTTGGGCGTTCATCGTTGCAAGGTGATTCCAAATTCGTTGATGTTCTCGCACGCATGGGCTGTTCGGTGAAACATATTGGTGAGGACGTAGTGCTATCGCGTGCGCCAGAGATGCCGCTCATGGGTATCACGGTCGACATGCGCGATATGTCCGACTTGGTGCCGACCCTTGCGGTTGTGGCGGCTTTTGCCCAAACATCAACAACAATCACTGGTGTTGGCTTCATTCGCAACAAGGAGAGCGACCGAATCGGCGACCTAGCGCATGAACTCCGCGTGCTCGGTGTTGCGGTCGATGAACTCGCCGATGGCTTAACCATTCATCCCTCAGTTACTCATGCTGGAGCCGTTGATACTCACCATGATCATCGACTGGCGATGTCACTTGCTCTCATCGGGCTTGTTACTCCTGGAGTTGTCATCAATGATCCAATGGTGGTGACGAAGAGTTGGCCGGAATATTGGACCATGCTCGGAGCCCTGCAATGAGCGTGCTTCGCCCTGATGGGATAGATGTTGCACTTGTCATACGGCTCAGTCCGAAGCATCCCCGCTTTGGCGAAATACAACAACGTCATCAGTCAGCCATCACAGAAGGCAATCCCAGCTATAAAGATCCTGCTTCTGGTCTCACCGTCATGACGGCAAAGTTTTTAGCCGATCGTGGTTATTGCTGTTTGAGTGGATGTCGTCACTGCCCGTTCGAACAGGCGTGATGAACTAGATTGGCGGCAAGTAATCGCCAATAGCGAGGGAGAAATTTTGAGCGAGATCCGTGAAATCATGACCTGGGATGTTTTCGGAGTGGCAAGTCGTGAACTTGCCATCCAAGTAGCCGAAAGCGGTTATGAGCCAGACATCATCTTGGCAATTGCTCGCGGTGGTCTACTTTCAGCCGGAGCACTCGGTTATGCGCTGTCGGTGAAGAATACGTACACCATGAACGTGGAGTTCTACACAGGTGTCAATGAGCGTTTGGCAGTGCCAATGATTCTTCCGCCGGTACCAAGCTTGGTTGACTTGAAAGATTCAAAAGTGCTGATCGTCGATGACGTCGCCGATACTGGACACACGCTGAAGCACGTGCTCGAATTCTGCAAGGGTCAACTCGCAGACACGCGTCTAGCGGTGCTGTACGAGAAGTCGCAATCCATCGTGAAGTGCGATTATGTCTGGAAGTACACCGACGAATGGATCAATTTCCCATGGAGCGATAAAGATCCAGTCGCCAAGCGTAAGTGGAGCGTCAAAGACGCCTGATATCAGCCTGCGTAGGTGATATCTGGGTTCAGGAAGTCGTTATTCACGATGTCGCTGGCTGCGATGTCGCCAATTTCTAGTCCCTGTTCGCGAAGCACTGGTGTCGCCTTGCCGATGAAGTCGTTCACGCGTGATTCTTCAAGGTCACCAAATGTTGGGGTGTCACCGTTGCCGATGAGTTTGAGATCACGTAACTGAGCGGCGCCATTCGCCAAGTCGCCATCGGACTGAGTCCACCAACTGTCGTAAGCGACAACGGCCGCTTTGATAATTGCGTTGGCGCGATCAGGTGAAGCGATGTAATCCAATTGGGCTTGTTGCAAGATCGGAACTAGCACTTCTAAACATGGTGTGAGCGCATCCAGTTTGTCTGCGCGGAGGGCCAGGTTTTGTGCATACGAGTTCCAGCCCAAATCATGAATGAGCGTGTACGCAACATTGACAACGCCAGTTTCTAGATTCGCGTATTTGTACGGCTCGGAAGTTACGAAACCTTGGTGGGCCGCATCGTCTGTTGCAAGGAGCAAGTTGCCCTTGTAGTTGCTATCAATCTGATCTTTCGACAAGATGCCTTGGGCAACGAAGTATCGGACCCACGCTGGATCGCCGTAGACGTAGATCGACTTCAATTCCTTTGCAGCATCAGCCAATGTCTGAGCGGTTGGGTGCTTTGCTGCATCCCACAGAACCACTTGCGGATTGATGTTCAACGCATTGAATACTGCAATGGTCGGAGCATCCGCGTAACGCGTGATAGCGACATCAGTGCCGACGTAGCCAAGCGTGATGGCATCGTCTGCATACATTGCAGTCACGACTGGGGTTTGCAGGAACGGTCCGCCTGCACGAATTTCAAGTTGAACTCCTTGGTCAACACCTTCGTAGGTGAATGTTCCAACGGTTGCGCCGGTATCTTTCGATGAGGTTGCATCAGCACCCAATAGTTCATAAATTCCGCCATGCTCGGCTTCGGGGAACCAATCGGTTTGGATAACAACCTTTTCAGGACAAATTCCTGCGAGGGCTCCAGATTGTGGTGTGGCTGGAGCAGAATTGCTCTCTCCAGAACCTCCACACGATGTGGAAAGAAGGGCCACTGCGGTGACAGCACACGCAGAGCGAAGGACGGATGACAATTTCATAGGGTCTCCAGTTTGTAGTTTGTGATTGCTTAGCGTGCAATTGAATCGTGCCATCTTCCGATGACGATTCGGTTCAACACGCCGAAGCAAATGAAGAGCATAAGACCTAATCCAGTGGCAAACAAAGCCGTGATGAACATTGGTCCCGACAAATTATTTAAGAAGAAAAAGGTAATTAATTGCCCAAGTCCTGGGTCGCCTTTGGTGAAGAAGAAATCGCCGACGATGGCACCAATGACCGCCAGGCCAGCGGCAACTCGCAGTCCAGTAAAGATGGCAGGAGAAGCAGCGGGCAACTGCAATTTACGGAGCACCAGCCAGCGGGAACTGCCTTGAAGTCGGAAGAGGTCATGCAGGGATGGGTGTACCGATTGAATTCCGAAGAGGGTGTTGGACACAATCGGGAAAACTGAGATGATGACGGTCACGGTGACTCGCGCGGTGAAATTTGCACCGATGAGGCGAATCATTAGGGGCACGATGGCGATGATCGGGGTGACCTGAAGCGCAATGAGGTGCGGCCATAGCGATCGTTCAATCCATTTGGCTTGCGCCATCGCAATGCCAAGTGTGATGCCGATAACTGCAGATAGCGCGAGACCGGTAATTGCGGTTCGGGTGCTAATTAACAGGGCAGTGAATATGCGATTTCGAATTGGTCCATTGAAATCTTCAAACAAACGATGTGGTGGAGGAATGATCATCGGCTTTCCCGATGCGGGCGAGAAATTGTTATGCAGTGAATAGGCAACGAGATACCACAGCCCGATGAACACAAGGAACACTGCAACAGGTCCGACAGCGTTGAACAATTTACGCTTCACAATGGCGCCAGCTCTCGGAGCGATTGAGCGATCTCGCCTGACACATGTGCAAACTCAGAGGAGTAGCGCAGGTCTTGGTCGCGATGCTGTCCGAACGGAATATTGAACTCTTTCACGATTGTTCCTGGTCGAGGTGACATGACTAAAACGCGATGAGAGAGAAATACCGCCTCAGCGATTGAATGCGTTACGAAGAGCGAGCCCGCATTTCTTGTACTCAGCATGGTTCGCAATTCGACGTTTAGCCGCTCACGAGAAAATTCGTCGAGTGCGGCAAAAGGCTCATCAAACAAATACAAATCGGGGTCGCAGACCAAAGATCGGGCGAGAGACGTGCGCATTTTCATTCCACCAGACAATTGTCGTGGAAGTTTTTCAGCGCTATCGAGAAGTCCAACCAATTCCAGAACAGCAGTTGTGCGTTCATCGATGATCTGTTGGTCAAATTTTTGAAGCTCAAGGTTGAGTGCAACGTTTT
>CANKUF010000009.1 GCA_947486675.1 Acidimicrobiaceae bacterium | reverse complement strand
CTCCCACATCCTTGGGTCGAATCTGCGCCAAGCTGTTTCATCGTTTGGACAACGCCGTAGTACTCGCCGTAGGCGTTTTTGCCTTCGTAGCCCGTAAAGTTCCACCGCGCCCATCCATCCACGAATCCATCGTTTGACGATTTCGTGCGCAGTGGCCCCCATACATACTCATATTGACCAGCAGAGTTCACCCGAGTTGATCCGAATGGAAGCTCTTGGAACCGGAATCCAATCGCAACGAGCACGAATACTGCAAAACCGGAAAGCAATGCGAGATTGAAACTGAAATTGTCGCGAGGTTTTGCAATATCAAGGACAACTGGAACACCTGATTCACCTTGCGCGAATCGCGCGATGGACTTCACTCGAAGTGCGAAGGTAACCAGTTCATATAGTCCGATAACAAACAGGAAATATCTGAGCAGATAAAGAAATGGCAAAATGCGTGGATTCCATAACAACCCGATTACAGGCAAACTATTGCGAGCGATAAACACTCCGGCAGCAAGCAACAACGTAAGCAAGGTCATCCATGTACCCGTTTTATGTCTGCTGCGCACAAGAGTTACTGCCCCAATGACCGCCAGTGCCGTAAGCGAAACATCAAGCAATGTGTGCAAAGGAAAAAACATTTTCCAAAACGAGTCAGTCGCTCCACTTGGTCGTGGCTCGTACTTCATATCGGTCATATAGGCATGACTCGTTACAAACGGAATAACCCAAAACGAAGAGAGCAGCACTGCCAAAGCAATTACTTTTGCGCCAAACTGCAATGATTCGCGCTTATTCCAGACCACCAGCATGAGCGCAGCACCACCAAAAACAAATAACAACACAATTCCGTGACTCAATGCCGACAACGAAATGATGATGGCGGCAGAAACTCGATGTTTTCCGGTGTCTAGACCTTTTGCCAATAACGCAAAACCCAACATGGCAAGCGACAAAGCAATCGAAAATGAAAACTCCCCTGCCATAGTTGAGGCAATATTCCCCCCATAAATGGTGAAGCTTTCGTCAAACAAAAAGATGGTTGCAGCAATGGCAAACAGTTCTGGAATTGGATATGCAAACTTTGCAAACCGACCGAACAGCCAAGAGGCAAATGGAAGTGTCAATATTCCGATAACAGCAATGATTTTGATGGCAATGCCATACGGCAAGATCACATCGAGCAGCACGATCATGAGTGCTGGTACCACCATATAGAACCGATAAATCGGAAGACCCGAATACCAATCCATACTCCAGCCAGACAACTTAAAGTTCGATAGCAAATGGTCTCGCAAATACGCAGGCGCCCATACGTGAGCGCCCATGTCGCCACCAGTTGGAATGTTGTTGCGCAGAATGAGATCTGGGTGCAGCGCTAGCAGCAAAAAGATTGTCGGACCCGCAATGGCAACAATCGTCGACAGCTTCTTCCAGTACGCCATGTTCTGTTCGAACCGATTTTCCTTGATGCTGATGACATCTTCGGTTTCCACAATGCCAAGCCTAGGTGTACTACGACTCGCTAGCGAGTCAGTGCCATGACAGTAAGTGCGGATGCATTAAACGAAACATGAGTCACGATGGATAGCCCTAAACGCTTCGTTCGCGAAAAACAGACACCGAGCACTAGTGCGAATGCAAATAGTCCTGGGAATTCTGCAAGTTGCAGATGCACTGCGGCAAACCAAAAGGAGGCAAGCAGCACTGAAATTCGTGCACCATATGCAACACCTAAATTGTGCTGAATAAACCCTCGATACACAATCTCTTCCACAAGTGGTGCGCAAATAACGACTATGACAATGAGGAGCACGATCCATGCACCGTGTGCTGCGTCAAACAGATCGTTCGCTCGCTTTTCGACAGCTTCACTGTTGAACAGTGACGGAAACAACCATTGGAACGGCAGGGTTACAAGAACCACCAACAGCAATTGACAAGCGATTCCAAGTGGAACGCCCCAGAGATCTTTTGCCTCAAAGGTCAGTGAGAAATCGTGGACAACATTTCCAGAACCATGATGCTTCGAAGTCCACAACAGCACCCCAACGAATGGCCCCCACAGGGTTAATGCGGATAGGGCAAGTACCCAAGTTGGGACAACTTCAACAGCCCCATAACCAAGGGCAGAGATAACCACAGAACCACAAACGTTGGCAAAGAGATAGGTCAATGACCACACCGCAAAAATGCGGAACGGTGAGCCGAGTTGAGGCTGATCAGCCTGCAAGTCGATTAGGCACAATCAAGCGGAAACGATCGCGACGATCTTCCATTCTCCATCCGCCCGGAACCGTAAGCCGCCTGCCGTGCTGTTCGCACAGGTCGTACGCATGTGGGTCACTATCCTGCGTGAGATCATCAATCCAGACCAATGCACGACTGTATTGATAGGTCAGCGTCATTGACGCATCTTCTTTGCACACTGGACGAGAACACTTACGAGTCACGTTGTAAAACCTAATTCTTATGGCTTATAAAAAGGTGGATTTGGGCGCTGGCAGGCACGACGAGACACCATGCGACATCTGCCCGTAACATGACCCTGTGAGCAAACTCCCACCACCTCCCCCACAGTCCAACAAGCGCAAGAACTCCCCGCTTTCATCGGGAAAGTTAGGCACTTCAAAATCTGGGCCGAACAAGTCAGGCAAAGAACGCTCGTCCATGCCGCGATGGGCAGTGTGGGTGCTGATTGCAGTAGCAGCAGGCCTGATTGCAGGACCACGCCTCTGGCCCGCATCCACTGCCACCAAGGTGACGTACACAGAATTTCTTGACCTCGTTCAGAGCGGAAAAGTCAACAGCGTCGAGATCAACAATTTGAGCAACACCATCAGCGGAAAAATGTCAGATGGCAGCGAATTCATCACCACTGGAGCCGCTGCGCTTTCCGATGCAGACGAGCAGCTGCTCAAAGAAAAGGGAGTCGATTACGACTACTCAACGCCACAAGGCAATTTCTTCACAAACTTGATTCCAATTTTGCTTCCGTTCTTCCTCATCATGGGATTCTTCATTTGGATGCAACGACGCGCAATGGGACAAGCCGGAAACATCATGTCAATTGGTCGCAGTCGCGCGAAGAATTACAACGCCGACAAACCAAGCACAACATTTGCTGATGTTGCTGGATACGAAGGCGTAAAGCAGGAGATCAAAGAAGTAGTTGATTTCCTGCGCATGCCAGAGCGCTTTAAAGAAATTGGCGCGCGCGTACCTAAGGGCATCTTGCTCGTTGGCCCTCCTGGAACAGGAAAAACGTTGTTTGCTCGAGCAGTTGCCGGCGAAGCAGGAGTCGGGTTTCTTTCGGTAACTGGTTCTGACTTCATGGAGATGTTCGTGGGCGTTGGCGCAAGTCGCGTGCGTGACTTGTTTCAACAAGCAGCAAAAATGGGACGCGCCATTATTTTCATCGACGAAATTGACTCCATTGGTAGAAAGCGTGGAGCAGGACTTGGCGGTGGGCATGATGAGCGTGAGCAAACGCTCAATCAACTGCTTGCCGAAATGGATGGCTTCGAAGCAACAGAGGGCATCGTTGTCATGGCAGCAACCAACCGCCCAGACATTCTTGATGCCGCCTTGCTTCGCCCAGGTCGTTTCGACCGCCAAATTGTTGTTCCTTTGCCAGAGTCCGATGAACGCCTTGCCATTTTGAAGGTGCACTCACAAGGCAAGCGCATGGGTTCAGATATCGACCTTGACACCATGGCTAAAGCAACGCCTGGCATGAGCGGTGCAGACTTGGCAAACCTCGTCAATGAAGCAGCATTATTTGCAGTGCGACGCGGATCAACACATATTGAACGAATCGACTTTGAAAACGCTCGTGACCGAGTAGTGCTTGGCGCACGCCGCGAAAGTCTGATCTTGAACGCCGAAGAAAAGCGCGCAACGGCATACCACGAAGGTGGACACGCCGTACTTGCAACTGTGCTTCCATACAGCGACCCTCTACATAAAGTCACAATTTTGCCGCGAGGCATGGCGCTTGGAGTGACCTGGTCGCTTCCCGAGGAACGTCATACCTATTCGCGTGAATATTTCGAGGACGTCATTTGTAAAGCAATGGGTGGACGTGTTGCTGAAATGATGGTGTTTGGTGCCCTCAATAGTGGAGCCGCAAACGACCTAGAACAAGCCACAAACATTGCCCGACGCATGGTGCGCGAATGGGGCATGAGTGACGCAGTTGGCCCAATGGCATTCGCTGGACAACAGCAAGTATTTCTTGGTGAAGACCTCATGACCAGTGGCCGCGAATACAGCGATGAAATGGCTCGCAAAATTGACGATGAAATTAGTCGGATCCTTCGCGAACAAGAGTCGCGCGCACGCACCACACTCGAAAAGCATCGCCGCGGATTAGACCTTGTCGCACAGTCGCTGCTTGAACACGAGACAATCGACGGTGCAATGGTCTCGCGACTCATTCAGCAAGGACTCGGCGAACCTAGTCGCCAAACCACTCCGAATAACTAGTTGCAATCCCCTTCGTGGGGGTCAGGTAATCCATCGCGCTCTCGTGCTAACGCTGCCCAAATATCGGTTGCGCTAGCTGGTCCGAGAAATCCTTTGCGCACAATTCCTTGACCATCAGCAATCAGCAGAGTTGGTACAGCGTCGATCGCATATTTTTTATGTAGCTCACGATGAGCCGTGTATTCACATATTTCAACTGCAACCGATTGCGACTTGAGCACAACTGCTTTGCGCTCAATATCTGCACAGGCATTACATGATGATGATGTGAATGCCAACACCAACCATTCCTTGCTTGATTCTGAAAAATCATTTCGGTCAATTTGTGTAGGCATCGAGGGATCGGCCTGCGTTGGTGCTTGTGTTGTTCGCTTGCTCAAGACCTTGTTCAGTACAACAGCAATCACAAGCACAGCAACAACAATTACTAAACGAATCATGAGCCAATCTCTGGTGAGGGAACGGTTGGAAGTGCAAGCACAGCACTTCGACCTGATAGGTCGTGACCACGCAGCAACATACGTTGGACAACAACTGGAACAGTGGCGCGAACAACAATTTCACCATTTGGGATTCCGGCTGGAACCGGAATGGAAATGAGACCACTTGCTGGAAGCACAACCAATTCCAGGCCAGCGATTGCCACTTCGCCTGCTGGTCCAACTTGTGAAACGGTAACTGTTCCCTCCACGGGCGTCGCATTCAAGACCAACATCGCATCATCAATTCCGCCGGAGACACCACTTGGCGCAACCCACACTGTCGACATTGCACCCATAGGCGCACCCAATACAACTGAAGTCCCAACCGTATTGCCGACTCGCCTATTGACTACTTGTTCCACAACGACACCTGGAGCCATCACTCCAGGATCCCCAATCGTCGAGACAATGATTCCGTAACGACCATTTGGTGCATTCGGCGAAGAACCCGTTGCAAACAACGTGACCCTTCCTGCTGGTGCGGTGAGACTCACGGGTTCCGTTTGTGCATCTGGATTTGTGCCATTAACAAACATCACGCTCAAAGTTGCATCACTACGAGTCGGATTCAGAATTACCAATTGCTCGGTGCTTCCCTCCAATTTTTCGCCATCTGCAAACCACCATTCAGAACTCAGCCCACTTGCACCAAGCGCCATGGTGTATCCCAATCGACCGTCGCCCAAGTAATGCTGCGAGCGTCCAACGACCAACTTTCCGGCACTGGCGTGCACCTCAACTGCAACCACAGGTTCGTTACGCGCACCTTCATCTGCCATATTCAGTGCAATCACTGAGCGTGGAGGAATGACGAAGCCATGCAAACGACTTGGCTCACGGGTCGATTCTGTCGTTACAAACGAAACGTCAACAACAGTTGAATCGCTGTATGGATTAGTAAGAACTATGTGGTTCAAACTGTCCGCGCCAGTAAATCCATCTGCAAAGTACCAATCGGTGGCAGGTTCATTCGCGCACTGAGCAACAGAATTGCCAGCAGGGTGATTGATGAACTGTTCGGCAGTCCCAACACCGCCAAGAATCTCCACGATCGTGCTGATAAACGATGCTTCGATTCCCTCCTTCACATTTACTGCAGCTTGCGACCGGGCTGCAACAGTTACCGCCGTCACTACAGGCGATACACCTACGCCAAGTCGAGTCACTGTGGCATTGAAGTCGGCATCTGAAGGATTAGAAATAATGATTGACCCCGAGATAGTTCCATCATTTCCAGGAACTCCTGGGCAAAACCAACTGGTAGAGACGCGTTGATCTAACGAAACAACCGGCATGACTGGCATTGGTGCGACCACAGATTCAACCATTGCATTGTCACGCTGATTCGTGAGCACCATTACGCCAACCAGCAACAGTGAAAGGACAAATACAACCAACTGACGAATACTTAAATGCGTACGATTTTGAACATTGACGAGTCGCTGGTTTTCGTTCATTGATCGCCGCCTGTAGCGAACGATAATGCAGGAGATACTTGGTCGCCCACAACAATCACTTCACGATTTCTCGCTTGTGATATTCGACGCTGAATTCTTCCGATATCAAAAACTGCGACCATCACCAACAGCCACAGCAGCGACTGAACGACGATGAACAAGTACTGCGAAATTGGGGTGTTGTACTTCAATGTCGCCGGACCACCATCACTCACATCAAAGGCGGTCGTTCCACCGAAAGCAACCCGAGGTTGTACGTCTGCCCCTGCAACGTCGAGCCGAAGCTGGTTGCTAAATGGAACTGCTAGGTGAACCGTAGACGCTCCAACTTCTGTCGCAACACTCGCTACATCGCCCACGCGCGCAATAGGCATTGTTGATTTCAGTTCAGACGACAGCAACACTTCATCGCCTGCTTGCTTGCTTAACGCTGAAGAATTATCGTCGAGAATAGATAGCGATGGTACCCACGCCATATTTTCATAAATCACCAAGTCGCTCGCCAGGTAGACGCGTCGGAAATCAAGCTGTGTAGAAAGTGCTGCGAGCAAATCTTCAGGAAGTGGCAATGGTTTTTCAATTGTTGACTCGCCACCATCAATTTGTGGCACCACAACATAGCGAACGGCAAGTGGCGCCAATAGACGGCCGCCTCGCACGGTCTCGCGCCAGATAATGGCGTGTAGTGCGCTTTCCACATTGCTACTGAGATCATTCGGCTTTACCCATCGGTCGCGCATGGTCAACTCACCGTCATCGGCAACAGCAAATGCAACTTCATCGGATACACGCAGCGATGAGACCGGAAGCACTTCACTTCGACCTACGTACACAACGTTGTAGTCACCTTCTGGTGGATTGGCTTGCATCTGCGTGTACAAATCTGCAATCGCAGTTTTTGATTGATTCCACGATCCACCTACCGCCATAGATACGGCTGGCAATGCTCCTAGGAATGACGCAACTACTGCACAAGCTACAACCGGCTTCCACCAGCGATACGCCAACGTCAACTCATCATCGAAGACAAAACTCGCTAGCGCACCTGCACCAAGCGCAAGACCACATGCAACAATCGCCGACAATTGTCCAAAACTCGGTGCAGCGATATTTACAACATTGGCATCAATTGCAACAATCAGCATTCCGGTAAGTACGACGAGTGAAAGTGAGCGCGTTGCCCAGATAAAGGTGTTTGACCGGGTTACTACAACGCTGACGAAAACCGGAATGTACAGGCCGAGTGCAATGACTCCGAACCGCAGCAAGCCACCATCGAACCGTGCAAGTTGAGTGAAGCCCACTCGTTGAACTGATGCAGCTTGGTTTCCGATGAAATGATCCATCCACTGCGCATTGGCAAATTGACTCACCCAGGGCGCATTCAGCACTAGTGCGCCAACGACAAGTGCAACCACAATTCGTCCAACTGCAATGGCTTGGCGCAGATTGGCTTGAGCAATGAATCCGCCGATAATCCATGCGATTGCAACCCAAACCACAATTGCAAGGAATGTGGGGACAAAAGCAAACACCACTGCGGCAAACAACACTGCTGTTGCAAGAAGTTGCGTTTGTTTTGCGCCACGCAAACCCAACTCAGCCCGAACGAACAGCCGCAGTACCCAAGGAAGAGCCGCGTAAACGAGTAAATCGCTGAGGCGACCTTTACTTAATGCAACATAGGGAAGCGGAACTGCGACATACATCGCCATCCCTATTGCTCGAGCACGAAGTGAAAAATATCCTGCAGGAACTTTCCACATCCCAAATGCGCCGACAAATACTGTGCCAATAATCAATGCGGTTTGCAGTGCACCTGTGCGTCCAAAGGAGATTGCGCCTGCAAGTGCCATCAGCACATACCCACTTGAATTTGAACCCGCAGAACCAAATCCGCCCTGCGTCCATCCGCTTACAAAAGAAGTAACTAAAGCACGCGGAGACTCCGAAACTGCCCGCATTGGCAAAAATTCGCCGATACGAGATACTCCATGCAGCACAAAACTTCGACTACCCAACAACACGAATGCGATTATCGCTATAAAAACATTGGTTACAAATCGCTGATGCTTAACCGCATCCTTGCGATCTTTCTGCGCAAGTGACGCTTGCTGAATTCTCCTGCTACGGCGGCGCACAAACGACGAAAATCGCGCGCTACCAGAAACTTGTAAGTCATGGATTTCACTGGCTGCAACTAGACGCAGCGGTCGCACCTCCGACCTACGACGAAGGACGTATGGCAAGTCAATAACTACAGCGAGCGAGGCTCGAAGTGACGCGAGTGCTGCAGTGAATCCTCCACCAAAAATTCCAGCAGCAACTTGTACAACGGAGGCAACCAACATCTGCAACATCACAAACGGAAGTTGCAAGCCACCCGAGAGCGTTACCACCGTACGAACACGATTTCGTGCTTGAGCAGATGTTCGCTCCACATTTGTGGCTCGACTATCAATGCCGTTTCTATGACGCGCTTTTGCTGCCGGAACGATCAACACTCGTGCCCCACTCAAATGTGCACGCCAACACAGATCTAATTCCTCACCGAAAAAATCAATCTGGCGATTGAACCCTCCGAGCTCTCTGAACAAGTCTGAACGAATGAGCAAGCAGGCAGATGAAAGTGCGAACACGTCACGAACGCTGTCGTGCTGTTCTTGATCTTTTTCATTGTCGCCTATTAACGGCTCGACTTCGCCGATGCGATCAACGTTTAGTCCAACACTTTGCAAAATTGTTGGGTCATCCCATTCCACGAGCTTTGGACCAACAAGTCCGGCATTCGATCGATACGTCTCTTCAATCAGCCGTTCGATTGCTTCTGGTTCTAACGCCACGTCGTCGTGCAGTAGACAGAAGAATCCCCCTTCACCATCGACGAGACGGGCAACCTCATTGGACACCAGTCCAAAGCCTGGATTGCCTTCAATATGACGAACCACTGCTTGCGGCAAAACCGAATGGATGAGCTCTGTTAGGTCGGTGTCGATACCTTCGCCATCACCGTCTTGGGTGCCAACTACAAGAAACAGGGTTTGCAATTGCGGGTACGTCTGGGCAGCAAGTGCCTGCAGCGACTCCACGAACCATGGGCCCGGTTGGTAGACCACCATGCTGGCAACAACCGGCGGAGCGACCACATCCCCCTTTACGGACCGAGCAATATCGGCTGAAACATCGGTATTCATCACGGCTAGATAAGGCTAGTTCGCTGCTTCTCAGCCCCCATTTCACCCAATCTTCACTACCGCTTGCAATAGTTAGCACTTTGGGCTACGCTTGCTAGCACAAGGACTACACCCCACAGCCAAAGGAACCCCATGAAAATTCCAACCGTAAAGTTCCCGACCATTCCAAGTCTTGACCTCACCAAGATTGACGCCCAAGCAGTACTGAGCCGCCTCCCTCGCATCCCTGCTGACCGAGCTGTAGAAATCGCAAAAGATGCTGCATATACCACTGTTGGTTTTGGCGTTCTTGCCTTTCAGAAAACACAAGTTCGTCGCCAAGAAGTGATGGCCGAAGTTCAAGCGAAACTTCCTGGCGTTGTTGAAGAAGCCGTTACTCAGGCAACATCAGCAATCACTAACCTACGAAGGCTTGTTACCAACAGAAAACCAACCACCGAACAGCACAGCTAGTTCGAGGATTGCCCTTCCCGAGGGCACCGCATCGGTTGGAATCGGACTATTCATCGCCGGTGTTTCGGCGTACGTATTTTTTAAAATTGGACAACAAGCACTTGGCCAAGACGGCTTCAAGCCAATTGTTGCCATGTGGTTCATTGCATTTGCTCTGATTCCTGGATTCTTTCTGCCCATTGAACAAGAAGTTGGCAGAGCACTATCCCACCGTCGCGCTATTGGCCAAGGTGGATTACCAATCGTGAAGCGCGTGTTGCAAATTACCGTCATCATTTTTGTTGCACTGTGCATTGCAGTCTTCGCGCTCTCTTCCCAAATCAATAGCAACTTGTTTGATGGCAACGGCGTGCTCACATGGTGTCTCCTGCTTTCGCTCGCAACATATGCACCGATGCATCTGGCTCGAGGAATTTGCTCGGGTAACGCACGATTCGGTTCCTACAGCCTCATCATTGGTCTTGATGGAGCGATTCGAGTGCTCAGTTGTGCAGCACTATGGATTGCTGGAGTTACGAACATCGGCGCATATGCACTGACGATTGCGCTTTCGCCTGTAGTTGGCATCGTTGTCGTCGCACTAACAGGAAAGCTGAAAACAGAAGACGGCCCCGAAGCAACGTGGGCCGAAGTAACCCCAAACCTGGGTTGGTTGCTCCTCGGTTCGCTGTTTGCTGCCGCACTAGTAAATGCAGGGCCAATCACCGTTGACATTCTGGGTCATGATGCTCCGCCAGAACTCGTCACTCGGTTTGGTAATGCCGTCATTTTTGCGCGCATTCCATTATTTCTGTTTCAAGCAGTACAAGCAGCATTGCTGCCACGACTCGCCCGTCTCGCTGCACAACGAAAGCTTTCTGAATTCAAACGGGGATTACGACAGTTGCTCATTCTCGTGGGAACCGTTGGAGTG
>CANKUF010000008.1 GCA_947486675.1 Acidimicrobiaceae bacterium | reverse complement strand
TCACGTGCCGATCAGAATTCGTTGGACCAGTTGCCATAAATGTTGAAAGTACATGCTCGGCATTGACGTACGCGCCAACTGGCATTGAACAACCTGCACCAAGTTCGGCAAGAAATGCACGCTCAACTTCTAAGGCGTAACGAGTTTGTGCATGATCGATGCCAGCGATGGCCGCAAGAATTTCAGAGTCGCCTTCTCGGCACTCAACAGCAACGCAACCCTGCCCAACCATTGGAACAAATTCTGAAGTGGGAAGTTCCTGAGCAATACGGCTAGTCAGTCCAAGCACTTCCAATGCTGCAATCGCCATCACAATCGAGCCATTCGCGGGAATTTTTTCCAGGCGAGTGTGAATATTGCCGCGCAACTCCACGAATGTAATGTCGGGCCGAACTGTGAGCATTTGTGCTCTGCGGCGCACCGAGCCAGTAGCAACTGTTGCACCACTTTCAAGTTCATGTAGCGACTTGCCCACTAACGCATCGCGAGCATCGCGCCGTTCACACCACGCACCAATTACTAAACCTTCTGCGTGCTGTGACGGAAGGTCTTTCGCAGAGTGAACAGCAATATCGGCATCTCCGCGAAGCACTGCTTGCTGCACTTCCTTAACAAAAATCCCTTGCCCGCCAATTTGGTGAAGCGGTTGGTCTTTGTTTCGATCGCCAAGAGTTTCGACAAACACCAACTCAACTGGTGATCCTGTTGCAGCAGTTATTGATTGAGCAACGACTTCGGCCTGTGTTCGCGCCTGGGCGCTAGAACGCGTGGCGAGTCGGATCATTCGATGTCAAATAAGTCGCGAAGTGCTGCAGCAATACGTTCGCCTTGCGGTGTGCCGGCGCTGTGCTTCAATTGCAATGAAGGGCTATGCAGCAACTTGGCAACAACTGCTTTACTCAAAGCATCTACAGCATCTCGCTGTTCTGTGGAAAGGCTAGAAAGTCGCGATGCATAGCGTTCAATTTCGGCGCTTCTAATTGACTCAGCTCGTTCATGTAACTCGGCAATCAGTGGAGCAGCCTGACGAGCCTTCACATCTTGTCCGAAACGTTCCACTTCTTCTCCCACAATTCGTCGAACCTCTTCGGCTTCCTGTTGACGTGCATCTATTCCAGTCTGCGCCCAGTCTCGAAGGTCATGCAAGTCGCGCAGCGTAATACCAGGCAATTCACCCACCTCATGCTCAACGTCGCGCGGAACTGCGATGTCAACGATTAACAATGGCGAGCCATTTGAGTGCTCTCGAGCGATACGCACATCGTTTACCGAAATGATTGTTTCACCCGCACCTGTGCATGTCAACACAACGTCTGCATTGCCAATCGCAGTGTGTAGTTCGTCAATATGGCTAACAACTGCGCCAACAGATTCTGCAAGTTGCTGTGCTCGTTCGCTGCTTCGATTCATAACCGTTACGCACTTCGATCCGGCACTACTCAGTGCGCGTGCAATTCCTGCTCCCATGTCGCCCGCGCCAATAACTAACACGCGCCGACCAGACATGGTTCCCAATATGTCAGTTGCCATTTCTACAGCAGCATGAGAAACCGACGCTGTTGAACGGCTAATTGACGTTTCAGTTCGTGCGCGCTTGCCAACTTCAAGTGCGTGACGGAACAACATGTTTAACGAAGTTCGCGCGGTGGATTCGGTACGCGCTTTGTCCCATGCATTGCGCACTTGACCAAGAATTTCGGTTTCACCGAGCACCGCAGAATCAAGTCCAGATGCAACTTCAAAGAGATGACTCACTGCTGCATCGTCGTGCTGACTGTAAAAATGCGGCTGAAGCTGTTCGACCGACAAACCGGATATCTCACAAAAGAAATCTCGTACATCGGCAAAAGCGCCATGAAACTTTTCAGCAAGTACATACACCTCGGTGCGATTACATGTGGATAAAACAACCGTCTCGCGAACGTGATCGCGAGACACCAATTCGTGCAATGACTTGGCGAGTGCATCATTAGAGATGCTCACACGTTCAATTACGTCGATTGGTGCCGATTTGTGGTTAATGCCAAGTACGACTATTGACATACTGCAGCCACTTCGCGCTTTGTCTTTGTGGCGGGCTTATCTTCGCGGCTGAGTTGCTCGTAGTAACCAAGAATCTGTAATTCAACGCCCAAGTCCACACTGCGTACTGAGACGTTTCCTGGCACATTCAAAATCACTGAAGCAAAGTTCAATATTGAACGAATTCCAGCATTGACCAAAAGGTCTGCTGCATGCTGCGCCGATGCAGGCGGTGTGGAAATGACACCGATGCTCACCGACTCTTCGCGCACGATTGTCGGCAAATCGTCGACATGGCGCACGAGCACGCCGGCGACTTTCTTGCCCACCTTGGTTGAGTCGATATCCACCACTCCCGCAACGGGAAAACCTCGGGTAGAAAATCCGTTGTAGTTGGCAAGAGCATTGCCAAGGTTGCCGGCTCCGACAACTACTACTTTCCATTCATGGTGCTGGCCAAGTTCGCGCTTAATTTGATACACCAAATACGCAACGTCGTAGCCAACTCCTCGTGTGCCATAACTTCCCAAATACGACAAGTCCTTACGCACCTTTGCCGCATTCACCCCAGCCAGGGCTGCGAGTTGGTCGCTCGATAGCCGAGCCGTTCCGTTGACAATCAGGGTGTTCAATATCTGGAGGTATACAGGCAGGCGCGCAACAGCAGCATCAGGAATTCTGCGCCTTGCGGGGGATGAGGTTTGGGCAGTGTCGGCCACGCCACAAATGTAGGCGTTCGTGCATGAATTCACGAAGTCCAACTAGTCTGCGGAGATGAGTGCCACCGCTGTTTTCGCCTTGGGAGGGCTAAACAGCGCCCTCGCAGGAACAGCCACCCTCATAGCGACCGCTTTCACACTGAGCACCGCTGACCGCTGGATCAAGCGTCGTCAGCCTCACGAACTCGCGTGGACAATTGCCATGGGACTATTCGCAATTGGCTCGGCGTGTTTGTGGTGGGCGGAAAGTACGGGCTGGAACCTCTTTGTATTCAGAATGTTCTTTCTTACTGGTGCGGTACTCAACGTTTCATGGCTCGCACTCGGCACGGTGTATCTCCTTGGTGGGCAACAACTTGGAAACCGCATTCGACAATTTCTTGTGTATCTGTCGGGCTTGGCAACCGGAATCGTTCTTGTTGCACAAACCAAAGTTGAAATCGTTGCTGATCAATTTCCTACGGGCAAAGAAGTCTTTGGCGTTGCTCCGCGCATCCTTGCCGCAGTCGGGTCTGGAGTTCCTGCACTCGTCATCATTTTTGGTGCGCTGTGGTCTGCATGGCGCGTACTGCGAAAAAAGAATCCTGCATTGTCAACCGGTGCACAACGTGCAGTGTTTTCATCTGGACGTCTGGCAACGGGAAACATTTTGATTGCAACGGGAACACTGGTGCTCTCGGCAAGTGGAACACTTGCTGGACGATTCGGTGAAGACCGCGCGTTTGCAATTACCTTGCTTGTTGGTGTTTCTATTTTGTTTTCTGGTTTTCTTGTTGCCAGCAATTCAACACGAGAAAAATCAACGCAACGCGCGACGCAGTACCTTGCCAGTGCTGCCAGTTGGCAGTGACTGCACAATTAACACTTTTGATGGGCACTTGTAGCGAGCTAATTGCTTTTGACAGTGCTCAATAATTGATTCTTCATCCAGATGCACGCCTTTGTGCAGCACAACATATGCCCGTACTGCTTCGCCAGTGTGTGGATGCGAAACACCAACCACTGCTGCCTGATCAATGCCTAAATGTGCCAGGAGAACCTGCTCTACTTCGGCTGGATACACATTGAATCCACTCACGATGATGAGGTCTTTCAAGCGATCGACAAGGAATAAGTCCGAGTCTGCATCTTTCACTGCAATATCACCGGTGCGCAACCAACCATCTGCAGTCAGTACTCGGTCAGTTGCTTCGTGATCGTTGTAGTACCCAGCGAAAACATTTTCGCCATGCACCCAAATTTCTCCCGAGTCACCCTCTTCCGCATCATCGCCATGCTCATCAACTAAACGAATTGACACGCCCTGCAATGGTTTCCCAATTGATCCAACTTTGTGGCTGCCATTTACCGATGTGGTTACCACTGGTGAAGATTCGGTAAGCCCATAACCCTCGTGCACAATGAGCCCGTATCGCTCCTTCAATTGCACTGTTACGTGCTCGGGCATTTTTGCTGCCCCGGTTAGCGCAACACGCAACTGCGAAAGTACTGCACATTCATTGCTTGGCATTTGTGCGAGCGCAGACCACACCTGCGGCGCACCAGGAACAACTGTTACTCCACGTTCTGCAAATGTTTCTAATGCGGTTGATGGGTCAAAGCGCTGCACTAACACCACACTTGCACCAGCAAACAACGTGTATCCAAGCACCACATTGAGTCCAAAAATATGGAAGAGCGGCAACACTCCGTACACCACATCGCTACTGCGCAACACGTTTTCGGCCGCAAGCTGAACAAGGTTTGAGTGCAAATTGTTGTGCGTGAGCATTGCGGCTTTCGGTGAGCCTGCAGTACCGCTTGTAAAAATAAATGCTGCAACTTCGGTTGGCGACATGTTCAATATTGGTACAGGAGAATGCATCAGTGATTCGGTCAATGTGATCGCACCTGCAATGTCGTGGCCTTCTGTGGCAATCACCGCGCGTAACTCTGTGAGCGATGTGCGATCGATGTTGCTCCAAGCAGTCATGGCTGCTGGCTCAACAAACACCAAGCGTGGTTGGATGGTGTCCAACTCGCGTTGAATTTCGGATGCAGGACTCATGATGTTGAGCGGTACGGCAATTGCACCCACACCAAGCGTTGCAAGATATGCGAGAACAAAATATCTGCTGTTTCCGCACAAGATTGCAACACGATCGCCGCGCTCAACACCGTTCTCGGCAAGTACTCCACGCAAACTTGCTACTTGTCGACGCAGCTCTCCATATGTAGTTGGACGACCACGACTGATCAATGCAACGTTGTCTGCAGGGTGCTGCTCGATAATTTCTGCAAGATTCACGAGCGCTTCACCAGACTGCTAAATCTCATTACCTGAGCGAAAGGATTCCAGCAGCAAAAATTGAAATGAGCAGCAGTGCAATTGCCAATGTGGTCGCTGGGCGCATGTCACGACTTTACGCCTATTTACAACCTCAGTTGGGCTTGGAACCTAAACGCACTGTGGTGCTTACGCCACCACCGGCATTCG
The DNA here is from genome assembly GCA_947486675.1 of Acidimicrobiaceae bacterium. Lineage (GTDB taxonomy): Bacteria > Actinomycetota > Acidimicrobiia > Acidimicrobiales > Ilumatobacteraceae > UBA3006. The sequence continues at coordinate 6,181 of CANKUF010000008.1, read as the reverse complement.
GGTCCTGGCTAATGGTCACCATGTTTGTTGGTCCAAGGTCTAACTCGGCCGCAGCGGAGCCGCGGTCAGTACACAACGCCAACATTCCAAAACTGTCAATAACGAGTCCAAGGCCTCCGCCAATTTCGGAGAAGTTGTTGACAATGGGAACGGAGCGAACAACATGATTCGACGAATCTGCATTACCGATAGAAACTCGTACCGGTGATCCCCATTGTGCAATTTCTTCTGGTCCGATATTGAGTTGGCAATTCCCAAAATGATCTACCCACGTCACTTCGCCAACGAGCTGCCCATTTTCTTCACGGGTAATCGGAATGATGCCAGGAAGTAGTGAAGCGGTATCAATTTCGTTACCAAGTTCACTCAGTTCAACTCCGTTGCAAATGTGTGCGGCGACGGAACCAAAAATATCTCGGCCTGCAAACGTGGTCCCCGGAGATGGCAAGTGATACTTCGTATTTGTCAGCTCCACAGCAAATTCCGCTCCGCCCGCCAGCGCAACGCCCATTGCCAATAGCCCGTTATCTGGGCCAACAAACACACCATCCCCTCCAGAAACGCTGACCGCGATGGCGCGCCGCGAAGTACCCACTCCTGGATCAACCACTGCCAAAATCACGCCTTTGGGAACATACGAAACAGCTCGTGCTATCGCAAGTGATCCTGCGCGAACATCAAAAGCGGGAACATCGTGCGTGATGTCGATCACTTGCACGTGCGGTGCAATGTCTGCAACAACACATTTCACAATGCCAACGAATTCATCTCGAGTTCCGTAATCAGTGAGGAACGAAATGTGATTGAAGCGGTGTGTCATGGTGTGTTCAAGAAAAAACGAATGGGCTGGTGCCAACCCCCCGACGGCACCAGCCCAAACGGCGCACTCTTGCGAGCGCGACTCCCGGTTGGGGGGTAACCCCGTCCGGAGTTCGTGACCTAGGGCATACCCTAGCGACTACTTGCCCATCTCACGGCTGCGTTGTACCGCCGATTTCACTGTCTGTGAAATGGCATCGCGCAGGCCTGCGGCTTCAAGTGTGGCAATCGCTGCAGCCGTCACTCCGTTTGGTGAAGTGACATTTGCGCGCAACTGTTCAGGGCTTTCGGGTGACTGACTGAGCAATTGTGCTGACCCAACGAAGAGTTGGCGAACCAAGGTGTTGGCAACTTCAGCCGAAAGACCCTGCTCAATTGCCGCACTGGTGAGTGCTTCGGCAACCAGGAAAATGTATGCAGGCCCAGAACCAGAAATTGCGGTGACTGCATCGATGAGGCTTTCAGGAACTCGAACTACTTTTCCAACTGCTCCAAGAATTGACTCGGCCCACTGCAGAACTGCTTCTGAAGTGGATTCAGTTGCACAAATTCCTGCCATTCCTTCGCCAATCAGTGCTGGAGTGTTTGGCATTGCACGCACAACAGAAGTGTGTGTGCCTGCAGCGTTCTGCAATGCAGATGCACTTACTCCGGCGGCAATAGACAGCACGCGCGTTGCGCCTGCTTTGCTGAGTGCCGCACATGTTTCAACAGCGCCACCAGGTTTCACTGCAATTACCGCTGACGAACATGGGCCAATTGCCTCGCTGGTATTGATTCCAGGGAACATTTTCTGCAATGCATTGCGACGATCAGAAGAAAGTTCGACAACAGAGATATCTGAAGCTTTCCAACCAGCGCGCAACAAACCTTCAATAATTGCCCCGCCCATATTGCCGCCACCGACAAATGTGATTGGCTCTTTTTGCATGTGGTCAGGTTAGCGACTTAAGTGGTTCGAGTTATTGGACGACTTCTCCGATCGCCAATAACCCGAACGCGCAACGATGTGTGCGACTAGTCGGTAAAGCGGCTGGCAAATCCAATACGAATGAGCGCACCAAAACTTTGCTCAACCGTTGAATACAGGGTGCCAATAGCGCGGTCTAACTCTTGTTCATTCAGCGCCGCGACTGGAATCTCGCCTCGCAGAAACACCGCATCTTCCTGGCCAATAGAGAAATGAGCACCCACAAGTTTTTCGTTGCGACGAAGCAAAGACTCGTACAGCACTTGTGAATTTTCTTCCGGAGCCGGCATCACATACGTTTCGAAACGAAGCGTGCGTTGACCCAACGTGAGCCACACCGTGGTGAACTCCTTTTCCTGGCCAGACATGCGCACATACCAACGAATTTCCTGATCGGTAGAACGGTCAACGGCCAAAATCAGTTCGTTATTGGCTTTCGCGTGCGATAACCATTCGTCAATTTGTCGCTCTATGCGGGCAAGAGCAGCGTCGTCGAATAGATCTGACACTAGGAACACGCAACCAAGTCGCGCTCAAGCAACTCGGTGTACACACTGCGGGCTTTCAACGCTGCTGACTTCCATGAATATGACTGCGCGCGATGAGCAGCCGCGGTGCCCATTGAAATTGCGAGTAATGAATCGTCAAGCAGTCGACGCGTGAAGCGAGCAAAGCCCGCAACGTCGCGGCCTGGAACGAGGAACCCTGTCTTGCCGTCTTCGATCAGGTTCATTAATCCGCCTACCGCGGTGGCAACAACTGGAATTCCACATGCCGCAGCCTCAAGTGCAACAAGGCCAAAGCTTTCACTACGAGAAGGGACCAACACCACGTCCGCTGCACGATAAAACGTAGACAGTAAATGGTGTGGTTGTGGCTCGTAAAACTTCACGCGACCAACAAGCCCAAGTTCCTGAATGAGTGCTTCAACACGTGCGAGTTCAATTGCTCCTTCGACTCCACTCGCACCGCCCACAACAATGAGTTGTGCATCGTTGCGACCAAGTTCGGCAAGCGTGCGCACTGCAACATCGAGACCTTTGAGTGGCTGAATTCGACCAACAAACAACAACATGGGACCAGAGCCAAGCCCAAGTGCATGACGTGCACCACGGCGATCTCCTGGCGAAAAAAACGCACGCTCAACACCAGGTGCAACTACTTCAATTGCTCCTGGGGCGCTTCCATATAACGACTGAAACTGTGCTTGTTCTTCAATGCAGCTAACCATGATTGCATCGGCACAACCGATGATTTCAAGTTCAGATTTGTCACGAATTGGCGACTCCACGTCGCCACCCAAACTTTTCACCCGAGCAAACGTGTGAAAAGTAGATACGAGTGGCAAATCCAGTTCGTGCTTTAAACGATGACCAGCAAGCCCTGAAAGCCAATAGTTTGCGTGCACGATGTCGGCACCACCGCGGTGCTGCAAATGCCACGCAACACCATCAGTGAATTCATCCACTGCACTCAACAACTCTTCTTTGGGTAAATCGATTTCGCCTGCTTGCACATGAACTACACGATGATTTGGTTCAACCTCGATGACTTCAGGAAGATCATCTCGCCATTTGCGCGTATAAGTGGTGCATTCCACACCGCTACTGGCAAGTGATGAAACCAGTTCGCGCACGTACACGTTCATGCCACCACCATCGCCAACGCCTGGCTGAGCCAGTGGCGAGGTATGCATAGAGAGAACGGCTACGCGTTGCATTACATATTCAACCTATCTGCAGGGCCTGATATTTCGCCTAGTTCAGCTTGGTGTTGATTCGGCGTTTTCCCCAACAAAACTGCGGTAGACCGACAGCAGCGTTTGTTTCTGCTCGATCGTTAAACGAGAATCTGACGAGACGGCATCAACCACACCAGAGCGAGGTTCCTCGCTTGGATCAAGAATTCCAGCCCGCTCGTACAAAGTCTCAGCAGAGATCTGCATTGCTCGCGCAAGTTGCTGCAAAATTTCGGCAGAAGGTTTTCGTAAACCACGTTCAATTTGTGACAAATATGGATTCGAGACTCCGGCAACCTTTGCTAAATCGCGAATGGACTGCTGTGCAAGTTCGCGCTGTTGACGAATGAAATTACCAACATCGACAAGACGTTTGTCTGCTGCCACAACTAGCTCTCATCGTTCAGCAGCGCATCAATATTTGCGCCGTCATCTTTATACCGCTTCACTAATTCGGCAGTAAGCGCGTCAATTTGGTCGAACAACGAACGGCGTTCACCCGATCGGGCATTTTCGAATGCGCCAAGTTCTTCAATTGCGCGCTGCAGACCTTCAACATCAAGTGTGCGAATGGATCCAAAGCCAACGCGTTCACACAACTGTTCAAGTTCTACAACCAGTGGATGATCGGTAGCAATATTTGTCTCCCGTGGTGGTCGGGCCGATCCGCCACCATGTTCTTGTCCAAACACTCCTGCCAAATCGGTTGCAGTGTTGCTCGTTGGCAAATTTTCTGCACGACGACGTTGTTCGTCTCGTGCAATATCAAGGCGACCTTGCGCCATACGTCGCACAAATGACACAGCGTCTTCTTGCGCTTGCAACGCAGTTCGCGCAGCACGAATGCCAGCAAGATCGAGTTCAGAAAAATTACTCATTGATCGCCGCCAGAGACAGGAGGAAGAATTGCCACCTCATCATTGTCGTTGACTTGTGCGTCTGATTCGGCGACCTCTCCGTTAACCCAAATTCTGCATGTACCAAGTACGCGCTCGAAATCTGCGCCAAATCGCACCACTGCCTCAGAAATGACCTCTGAAACCGTGTTGCCAGGCACGACATCTCGCGAACAACCAGCCGCCTCGCGAGCGGATGCGAACAATCGCAATTGAGCCACAACCTCATCGTACCTTTGCCACTACCCTGCCTTGGCGTGTCTACTAACGGCGTTATCGCAAGTCTGCTTGTCGTGCGACATGGACAGTCGTTGTGGAATATTGAAGAGCGCTGGCAGGGTCGCGCCGACATCGAACTGAGCGATCTTGGTATCGCGCAGGCACGACAAGCTGCACAACGTTTAGGCACGTTTGACTACATCGCTTCAAGCACGCTGCTTCGTGCATTACGCACAGCACACATCATTTCTGAAGCACAAGGCGTTGGCCCTGTAGAAACCGACGAGCGTCTGCAAGAAACCCATGTTGGTCCGTGGGAAGGTTTAACTCGCACGCAAATTGAAGCACAATGGCCTGGCTTTTTGGCTTCACGCACCAAACCTGAGGGGTTTGAGTCTGACGAAGCAATTGTTGAGCGACTCACCGATGCATTCATTGATATTGGTCAACGTTGTGAAGGTGGAACCGCACTCATCATTAGTCATAGCGGAGTAATTCGCACACTGCGCCATGTGCTTGGTGCAAGCAACCCACGACTGCCGAATCTTGGTGGATGTTGGTTCCATGTGCACCGCGACAATCGCATTAGCGTTGGAGATCTCGTCACACTTGTCGACGACGACCTCACCACAGAATCGCTGTAACCATGCTCAACCGACTACTTGACGATTCTTTTGACAAAGAAATTCGCCGCAACATCACTGCGGTCACCGTTGCCCGACTTGTTGCCAACGCTGCATACCGATTCGCTCCGTTGTTCCTTGCAACCATTGCCCGCGGGTTCGATGTCTCGCTCTCCACTCTTGGCTTTGCCATTTTCGTCAGCGAACTTTCCGGCTTTGCTTCTCCATTTGCGGGGCGCATCGTTGATCGCTTGACGCACCGCAACAGCATGGTGCTCGGACTTATTGGCTCAGCCGTTGGTTGCACTATCGCCGCAGTATCTACTTCACCACTGATGTTTGCTGTTGGCGTAACTGTTCTTGCGCTCACGAAACAAAGTTTTGACCTGGGTCTTGGTGCATGGATTGCAGACCACGTTCCTTACAACCAGCGCGGAAAAATTGTTGGCCTTACCGAAACCGCATGGGCACTTGGACTTCTCGTCGGCGTTTCGGTCATGGGTTTAATCACTGCAGCAACCAATTGGCGAATTGGTTTTGCATTTGCCGTCTTATGTCTGGTTGTTTCAATGTTCGTCATTTTCAATCGCGTAACCAATGAGGCTCGCGTGCCTCACGAAAGTCACAACACCACACCACAGCGAGTCACTGGTAATTCGTGGCTAGTCGTTGCCGCCATGTTTTTCATTATGTGCAGTGCACAAAACTTGTTCGTCACGTTTGGTGCTTGGCTTGAAGATGAATTTCAGTTTGGTGCTGCTCGACTTGCTGTCGCAGGTTTTTCTCTGGGGCTCGTTGAGCTTGTCGCATCGGTGAGTAGTTCACGCCAAACCGACAAATGGGGCAAGGAACGAAGCATTGCTTTGGGAGCACTTCTTGTTAATCCCGGAGGGATATTCCTCTGCCTCGGTTCAAA
>CANKUF010000007.1 GCA_947486675.1 Acidimicrobiaceae bacterium | reverse complement strand
AACTACTGGAGCGGACGACGAGATTCGAACTCGCGACCCTCACCTTGGCAAGGTGATGCTCTACCAACTGAGCCACGTCCGCATGTATTACGGATTTGAGTTTAGCAGGGGGTCTGCATTCCTCAACACGTCAGCTTTGGCTGCTTCAGACGTGCCGTAACGCACTACCCCAGCCAGCGATGTGAGAACGATGACCGCTCCGACCATTTGCCACGGCTTTATTCGCTGATCGAAAATCATCCAAGCAAAGATCATGGAGATGACTGGTCCAAGCAAACAAATCAGTGATGAAGTAGATGCTGCAACGAATTTTTGTGCCCACACGATTGCGGTGTGACCAACGGTTCCAGGAATGAGCGTCATGATGAGAACTAAGAGAAAATCATGTTGAGAAATAGCTGTGATGTCTTTGCTAGTAATCAACGCCCATCCACCGGCGAGCACTGCCTGAATGAGCGCAATGCTGAACATGAACGACCACGTATCAAATCCTTCAGTGCGCATCTTCTTCGTGGCCACAAAGTAACCAGTCCACAGCACAGCGTTGATCAAGGCCAACGTGTCGCCGTACACCGTTGCCCCTCCGCCGCCACCAGCAGCAATAACGACTAAAGCAACTCCACAAAAACTGCTGAACGCGCACAGCACCTGCAGTTTTGTGATTTTTTCCTTCAAATACGTTGGTGCAATAAACAGCATCATCGCCGAAGACGTACTGCCGATGAGCGTGGCGTTGGCAATTGACGTGTTTGTGAATGACATGAAACCAAAGATGGTGGACACACCGAAAAAGATTCCAGGCACGAGAGCACTACGCAAGATACGGAAGCTGATTTCTGATTTTCTACTTCGCGCAATAAAGAACAACACAATCGGCCACATGGTGACCCTGTAGAAAATTGTTGAATTGATTGACATGTCAATTGCAACTGTGAGAATTGGGCCGATGCCCCATGCAAGATTCGCTAAAAGTACGCCACTTACAGGAAATAATTGAGCGCGAGCGCTAATTGCGCTGCCCGCACGCGCTACTTTGTTCACGCTTTGGTGTCTGGTGGGCGCAAGTCAATACGCAATACCAAGAAACCCTCTTCAATAGTTGCCTGCGAATCGCTGATCATTGCAAAGTCTTGAAAGTCCACTTGTGCCTGCGTGAGAAACATTTGACGCTCTTCTCCCGCAACCGGTGGGAGCGGACGACGCTTCACAGCAGAAGCGCGGTCCTTGAATCGAGCGATCATTTCGGTGGGATCAAATGCGGCCATTTAGTAAAACTACCTAACTATTTCTTCAACAATGGGTCAATTGGTTTACGAGTTACAGGAACCTCAGCGCTGACTTCAACTGGCTCTTCCCTGCGCCGTGGCGCAGCAGGCGCTACACGTGGTCTTGGTGCAGGAGTATTGATCCGTGGCTTTGTGTTCCGAACACTTACGGGCATCACTTCGTCTGCTTCGCCCAACAGTAATTCACGCTCGCGAGCAGATGCTTCTTCGTAACGGCGATCACTCATAACTTCCAAGCGAGCCAGCGCCGGTGGCTCTGGCATTGCCGTTTTCCAAAACCACCACGTAAGCACTGACAAAGCACCACCCGCACCAAGGCAGACAAGTGACACGAATGCAACGCGTAAGGAGAGTGCAACCACTACGAATGACGCGGACATAACACCACAAACCTACCGCAGCCGACCATACTGAGAACATGTCTGCGCAGCTCGTAAATGTGTTGAGTTCCATTGCATTTGTCGTTGTGCTGTCTCTCATTATCTGGTGGTTGCGAACTCGCCCTAATCACTGGGCTTCAGCAGACGGCACTCGTTGCTTTTGCCAAATGACCCTTGCCCTCACTGGCACGGCACCCAAATGGATTGAAGCCCGCATTGTGATTGACACAACAAATGCAGTGGTGACATGCAAGAGCCGCGGAAAACGAGGCCGTACTATTCATGGTTTGTGGAACGTGATTGGCGAACCGCATGCGTCGCACATTGGTTCAACAGATTCAGCTGTTCGCACATACGCGCTGTGCCGTAGCAAAGACAATGACGTGCTTGCCATGTTGCGAATTCCAATGACGAGCAGCAGTGTCAGCGTGCTTGACGCACTGCTTCCGCGTTAAAACGTTCGTTCAAGAAACGCTTTGATTGGCGCACCCACCTGATCAAAGTTGATGAGGAACGCGTCGTGACCGTGCGGAGAATCGATTTCAACATATGTTGAGTCCACCCCCTTTTCAGTAAGCATCGAATTGATCTGCTTTTGCTGATAGGTGGGATACAAAATGTCACTGGAAATTCCCAGAACAAGCGTTGGAGCTTTGATACGCGACATTGCGGTGTCGAGGGTGCCGCGACCACGAGCAATGTCATGCAGATCCATTGCTTTACCGATGATGAGATAGCTATTTGTATCAAAGCGACGAATAAGTCGATCGCCGTGATGATCCAGGTAGCCCTCCACCTCAAACCTGTCCCACAAGCCAAGCCCGTTGTAGTCGGCGTCCATGTCGACAAGTGCGCGACCGAATCGCTCGTTGAACACGTTGTCACTGCGGAACGTGACCTGCGAAAGCATGCGTGCAATAGCTAAGCCCTCCCACGGGCCTTCACCAGTTGCTGCGTCGTAATACTCGCCGTTGCGCCACTTCGGGTCAAGACGAATCGCTCTACGACCAATTGCACCCCACGCAATCTGTTGTGCGGTTGCTTGCGCACATGTGGCAATTGGAATGATGGTTTTTACTCGGTCGGGAAATGTGACCGCCCACTCAAGCACTTGCATGCCGCCCATTGATCCGCCAACAACGCTGTGCCATGTTCGAATACCAAGCATGTCGGTAAGGCGCACTTGTGCGCGCACCATGTCGCGAATGGTGATAACGGGAAAACGCGAACCATACAACTGACCATCTTCAGGGTGTGCCGTTGCAGGGCCAGTACTTCCTTGGCAACCGCCAATGACGTTGCTGCACACCACGAACCACTTGTTGGTATCAATTGCTTTACCCGGACCAACGACACCTTCCCACCAACCTGGTGTGGGATTACCTTCTTCGGCAGCACCGCTTACATGGCTGTCACCAGTCCATGCATGACAAATTAAAATTGCATTGGTTGCGTCTGCATTTAATGTTCCCCACGATTCATACGCAATGGAAACGCTGCTGAGAACTTTTCCGCCATCGAGTGCGAACGGTCGATCTTCAGGAAAATGCGCAAACTTGCGACCGCCCACAGGCATGCCAGGAAACCATGCTCCTGTTGCTGGATAATCATGTCGGGTCATACATTTTCCTCTGTAACGAAACTATGCGTTTTTGCAGTTCGTCACGCTCACCCAACTGAGCCAGCCCGTTGCTACGCCAGAGGCGCAGCCACATCTTTCGCTTTCGCGAAATGGCACCGTGGGAAAACCCGGTTGCCGGACCTGTTGGTCGCTCGTGATGTACTACTTGCAATGCCCGCCCGACTGAGCAGTCGGGAAGGCGTTGCACCGATCAGGCTACCTGCCGATATCGTCAATTCGGCGCAGCGGGCATTGTTGGCGCTGTTAGAGGTTGTTGGCGCATGTCTCGCGCCTCAACCTCGTTTCTTTGGTGATTGCCGTGCAGAACTTCCTTACTTCCCTAGCCGAATCATTCGACACACCTCCTCACGGGTTTGGCAGTCGGGCCATCTCGATCATTCCCGCTGGAACTTCAGTGGCCACATTTGGCGGTACCGCTTTGACACGCGTTGATTTTGCTCAGTACGAAGCCGAGCGACGCAGTCGTTCGCTGCAGGTAAACACAAACCTCATTTTTCTTGGCCCACCTTCGCGCGAGCCGGGCGACTCAATTAACCATTCGTGTGAACCGAACTGCGGCATGCGCAACGCAACCACCATCGTTGCCATGCGCGACATTGCGGTTGGCGAGGAACTGACATTTGATTACGCCATGAGCGATGCCAGTGATTACGACGAATTTGACTGCAACTGTGGAACGACTTTGTGTCGAGGCAAGGTTCGAGCGGACGATTGGCAACTGGAAAGTTTGCGCCACAAATACAAAGGATTCTTCTCGCCATACATTCAGCGAAAGATTGATGCAGAACAACTTCGCGCATTGCTGACAAAGCACGATGTTGAAACGTTGTTGTCGACTTACGACGCACATCCCGAAGGCGCGCTGAGTACCGCGCTTCGAAAGTGCCTGGGCATGCCGAATGCAAATTGGCAGACGCTTGTTGAGCACGCTGTTACGCAGCCAGATGAACTGCACAGACTTCTCTTGCGCAATGCTGACGCTCTCGATGCCTTGGCTAAAACATTGAACGAAACCCGCGGCGCTGGCCTGTAGCCGCGTGTAAGTTTGCACCGTTATGTACAAGTTTCTTCTTCGACCAAAGTGGATTGCTACACACATTTTGGTGATTGCGTTGATGGTGACAATGGTGAACCTGGCTATGTGGCAGTTGGACCGTCACCAACAGCGCAAAGATTTCAATGCAACGCTTGTGCAGCGTTTTGATGCCCCGATACGTCCACTTGATGAATTGCTGCAAAGCAGTGATCCATCAGACATTGAATGGTTGCCGACAGCCATAACGGGAACATACCTACAAGGTGAAGATGTCAGCCTGGTGAATGTTTCTCAAAATGGCGCTGCAGGTTATGACGCCATTACGCCTTTGCTGTTGAGCAATGGAAAAGTGGTCCTTGTCAATAGAGGCTTCTTGCCACTGGTTGCAGAATTTCCTCCCGCGCCGTCTGGAGAAGTCTCCATACTTGGTCGTATTCGTGCAACGAGTGAGCGCCGCACAGGCGCAGTGTCCGACCCTGCTACCGGCGAACTTGCCGAAGTGCAGCGAATTGACATAGATCGTCTGCAACAACAAATTGACGGAGAACTAGTGCCTGTGTATGTGCAGTTGCTGAAGAGCACACCGTCGGAAGATGCTTCGCTTTCCACCATTGTTGACCCCGAATTCGGCAACGGCCCACACTTGAGTTACACCGTGCAATGGATCATCTTTGCGCTAAGTGCCGCAGGCGGTTGGGTCGCACTTGTGCGGCGCGAAGTGACCAAACAAAAAACTGCTTAGTGCTGGTTTTCTAACTGGGCCATTCGCCTGAATTGTTCAACAACATCTGGGCTCTTGTGCGAGGCATCTTTACTTCGGTACACGGTGTCGACGTTGACACTGATGCGACCAAATTCTTTCCACGTTGCAAACGATTTATTTGGATCACCCAGAATGTCAGCACAAATTTCGCGAGCGGCATCAAACGCGTCCATCCCTTGTGCTTGACGAGCACTTGCTTCGTTTAATACATACGCCAGGTATTCACGCACGCGAGATACTCCAGCCTTGTCGGTAAGTGGACCGTGACCTGGCACCACAGTTTCGACATCAAGTGAATTAATGAGATCGCATGCTGCAATCCAATTTTCGAGCGGGCCTGCCCACACGATTGGGGCTCCACCAATAAACAAAATGTCACCCGTGTACACCGTTTGCGCATCGGGAACATACGCAATGGTGTCGCCCGCAGTATGTGCAGGGCCAACTTCAATGAGTTCTACATCGCGGCCACCAGCCTGCACTGTGAGTCGACCAGAAAATGTATGTGTTGGCAAGGTCATTTCAATGCCATCAAATTCGAAGTCGCCAAAGAATGACCGGAAGAGATCGCCCACTTCGCCTGGCGCTTTATTCAGTGCGGCCAACATGGCTGGTGGAACTTCTGTCATTTCATGGGCAGTTGCCACAGACGTAACGATCTCTGCTCCGACGACCAACTCGTTGCCATAACAGTGATCGCCATTGGCGTGAGTATTCACCACGGTTGCAATTGGCGCCGACTGTGTTGCGCCTTTCATGGTGTCGAGCATTGATGCAGTGAGCTTCAGGTCGAACAAGGTGTCCACGAGTAGCGACGAACCTTGACCAACGATGAGACCCGCATTGCTATAACCCCAACCACCATCGGGTTGGAGATACGCATAACAATTGTTTCCAATTTCATGAAGACCGAGCGAATAGTTGGTGTCCATGATGAGAAACCTTTCTTACTGAAGGCGCGTAAGCCCGGCTTTTAAGTTGCGTACTGCCTGAGCAATGCGCTGCTCATTTTCAATAAGCGCAAAGCGAGCGTACCCTTCGCCACCAGGACCAAAACCCGCGCCAGGCGAAAGTGCAACGTTGCAATCGCGCACTAAGAGACTGCAGAACTCCACTGAGTCCATGTCGCTGTAAGCCTCGGGTATTGGCGCCCACACAAACATGGAACCGCGCGACTTAGGAATGTGCCAACCAATTCTGTCGAGCCCGTCAATGAGCGCGTTGCGACGGCCTTCGTAAATGTTTGACACTTCCTGCGGGAAGTCTTGTGCTTCGTTCAACGTAACGGTTGCAGCAATTTGCACAGGCTGGAACGTTCCATAGTCGAGATAGCTCTTCAATTTCATGAGCGCACCAACAACTTGTTCGTTGCCTGCCATGAACGCAACACGCCAACCGGCCATGGAGAAACTCTTGGTCATGGAATACAACTCAACTGCACATTCCATTGCACCTTCAGCTTGCAAAATTGATGGTGGCTTATAGCCATCGAATCCAACGTCGGCGTAGGCGAAGTCGTGCACCACGATCATGTCGCGCTCGCGACAGAAGTCGACAACTCGCTGCATGAACGGTAAGTCGACTGTGGCACCAGTTGGGTTGTGTGGGAATGACACCACAAGCACTCGCGGGCGCGGCCAGCCGGTCTTGTATGCCTCGGTGAGATTTTCAAAGAACTCATCTGAATACTGCTGGTCGTCAATAACTTGCTGACTACGCATTGGCACTTGACGTACGTCGGCACCAGCAAAAATGGGACCGTAAATGTGAATTGGATAACTCGGGCTCGGAACAATTGCAGCGTCGCCGCGATCGAGCAATACCCACATGAGGTGACTGAAGCCTTCTTTGGAACCGATGGTGTTCGTAATTTGCGTTTCAGGGTTTAGCTTCACTCCCCAATTGCGCATGTACATGTCGGCAACTGCTTCACGAAGTTTAGGTAACCCGCGTGACAGCGAATAACGATGATTCTTCGAGTTCTGTGCGGCTTCAATCAACTTGTCGACAGCAATCTGCGGCGAAGGAATATCTGGGTTACCAAAACCCAAGTCGACAACGTCGTTGCCTTCGTGACGCGCCTGAATCTTCAGATTGTTGATAATCGTGAAGACGTATGGGGGCAGATTGGTGATGCGTCGAAATTCCACAGAGACAAACTAGTCGTGAAGATGCAGCAAAGCGGCACCAATTGCACCGGCCCGCTCACCCAATTGTGCAGACTTCAGCGCCGGGTGAACCCTGTGGCTTGGGGCATACAACATGGTGGCAAAGCGTTCCTGAATGCGCGGCATCAAGATGTCGGCATTCTCCATGACGCCTCCACCAATAACGATCGCGTCGGGGTCTGACATGTTGGCAATATTGGCGAGCCCGAGTGCAACCCACGTGCTGAATTCATCGAGCGCCTTAAGTGAAGGAATGTCACCCGACCTAGCGCGATCGATCACTACCTCTCCTGCAACTCCCCCTGCCAATCGAGATAGCCCGGCACCCGATGCATAGCGCTCCCAACATCCACGCTGACCACACGGACATTCTTCGCCGTTTGCTTGCACCACCATGTGTCCAACTTCGCCTGCATGACCATGTGCACCGTGCTGCAATGCACCACCCGAAACAAGTCCGCCACCAATTCCTGTTCCTAGTGTGACCATCCACATGTCGTGCGATCCAACACCTGCGCCACGCTGCCATTCGGCAAGCGCAGCACACGTTGCATCATTGTCGCACCACACAGTTTCGCCTAACGCGTTTGCAAGTTGTTCGCGAACGGGAAATTCAATTGCCGTAATCATGTTCGGTGATGAACGAATCACACCATCGCGAGAAATTAAACCAGGAACGCCGAGCCCAACCGATGTGTGCTCACCGAGTTCGTGAACTATTGATGCAAGTGTTGCAACAAGTTGATCGGCTGTAGGAGTTGGCTTGCGAACTTCTCGAACAACATTGCCCTGGTCATCGATGACCACGCCGAGACACTTGGTGCCACCGACATCAATGCCTGCGGCAAGACTCACGATTCGGAGCGGGACTTCAGTTCTTTCAGCGTGCTGAGAATGCGCATTTCGGCGCGACGCTTCACAAACCCTGGAAGTGGGATGACTAACTCAACAGCAAGGTCGTATGCAACGCGCGTTCCGGTTCCGTCTGCGTTAAACGAATATGCGCCACGTAGTGAGCGCATGATGTCGCCATCGACGAGATGCCACGACAATGCGTGTGGCGCCTTCGAGTAGTCGTACTCCAACGTGTAGTGAGTGCTTCTGCCAAGTGCCGATGCACGGTATTCGACAGTCTGTGGTCGACCTTGCGGGTCGCGCGTAAGCACAGTTGCTTCTTTAACATCTTTAGCCCACTCGGGGTACTGCTCGAATCCAACAGCAACGTCAAAGCATCGCTCTGCCGTCGCCTCAATAAAAACTGTGTCAGAGCCAGAATCAACCATGAGCACTATCTTTGCCGATTTCGTCCTCTGGCGCAGAAACTTGGCCGATTATTCGCTTGCCAAACGTTCCGTACTTACTTGCCCACAGTCCGTTAAGCCCAAGCCCAAGCAATGGCACCAATACCCCAAAAGCCAAGGTGCTTCCCGAAACGCCATCGGTAGACCTGCGGATAATCGCCCCGCCCAGGCCAATAACAACCTGGATTGCGAGCGCCGAATTCATCAGCCGCATGACCGACTTTGTGGCAACCCCATCAACAAGGAAAAACAGTCCGGCCACCGAGATTTCATCGCCTCTACTGCGCTGCACCGCCGAGAAGTAACCCCAAATGAACGTGGCCACGCCAATTGCAAACAGCAATAGGTCGACAATGGCTACGAGCCTGCGCAGCGGTGAATTGAACACCACTACTGCAAGCACAGTGACGACAACGAATATCGCCGTAAGCGCTGCGTTCAATTTCACGATCTTCATGCGTTCACCTTAAGCACAGCGGCAAGTCTTGCAGTGAGCACGTTGTAATCAAATTCGGCAAGTGCGCGTTCGCGCGATGCAACACCCATTGCCTGCAACTTTGTTTTGTCACTGAGCAAGGCATCGATTGCACGCGCAACCTTGGCAACGTTGCTTGGCTCGTCTATGACTACACCCGTAACGCCGTCGACCACCGCCTCTGCAGAACCACCACTTTGACCAGCTACTTGAGGCACACCACACGCAGCGGCTTCCGAGAACACAATTCCAAATCCTTCTTGCTCAAGCCCACCCCATCGAGTGCGACACAACATTGCCGAAAGATCTGCGCTTGCATACAACAGCGGTAGATCTTCATTCGACACTCTGCCAAGCAACGTGACCGGTGCATGAGTTTGCTGAATCAGTTTTTGCAATCGATCGGTATCGCGGCCTTTTCCACCTATTACTACGCGCAACTTTGGTCTGCTTGGTGCAAGGGCTGCCGCCGCGCGTATGAGTGTGTCGAAACCCTTGCGCGGCACTAATCGACTAACACCAACAATGAGTTCGGCATCGTGATCAAACCCAAACTTTGTACGAGTTGCGTTCCGTTGCTCAACACTGATTGGTGCAAATCGCTGTGTGTCGACACCAGGGGGAACAACGGTGATTGGCAAACTTGCGCCACCCGCCTGCCGAGCTTCTGCAGCGGGATACCCGCCGGCCGCAATGATGTGCTCGGCCCCACGCAACACACGTGCAAGCACTTGCTTCGAACCAGGCAAACGGCCTGGCACTGTGACCTCGGAGCCATGCAACACCACCATGTATGGAAGCTTGAGCGATGGACCAACGATGCCGAGTGGAACTGCCGGATCGAGCACAACAAAGTCAGCGCCAATTTCTTCTGCCATGTCATTGATGCGTTGAATCATCCACGGATGTGGCAGTAACACCGGTTCCTTCGTTCGCCGAATGAGGTATGGCTGCTGCGCATCAAATGCTTCCGCATCTTTGTGAGGCGAAGTGAGTACTGCAAACGAATCTGGCGGAAGCCTGCGCCACCACTCCCACAACAGGTTCTGAATTCCACCGACCTTTGGCGGGAAATCGTTAGTGACGAGGAGATGTTTCATGAAAGGAGCTCGCACCAATACTGACAGATGCGTTAGCCAACCCGCACTTCAGGCAAGTTACGCAATTCCTCAATTACGACAGGATCTTCATCCGTTGCGGGAATGAACTGATGTAATCCCAGTCGAGCCGCACTCCAAATTGCGTGAGCACGAAGCATTGGCTCTGCATGTGCGCAAAACTTTTGGATTGCGTTGCGCACTCCCTCATCAGTTGCACTGCCAATATTGCCAAGCACAATAAGCAAATTGCGCCGAACCCATATGGGGTTTCGATCCGCGATGTACCACTGACCAACTGATTCAAGAAGTTGTGCATCGCTCATGTTGAGCATGTTCAAAATGGGAACCCATGCGCGAACCACTGACGGTTTAGTTGTGATGCCCAATCGAATGGTTGGTGGGCACACGTCTTGGCATGAGTCGCACCCATACACGCGGTCAGCAAGGGCTACTCGGTAATCGCGATTGAACACTCCCGGCTTTTGCACCAGCCATGCCAAACACTTCGCGGCATCGATGACACCTGGTTCAACAATGGCATTTGTTGGGCATGAGTCCAAGCAGCGTTTGCACGCACCGCACCCGTCTTCAACAGGTCGCTCATTCACTACAAGTGGAGCATCAGTAACCACACTTCCCAACACAAAAAAACTTCCCGCTCCATTAATTAATAAGTTTGAATTCTTGCCATACCAACCCAACCCGGCAAGATATGCAGACTCGCGATCAACAAGCGCATTGTGATCCACGAATACTTGTGCGTTCCATCCGTCTGCTTGCAACGCTTCGCTCACCGCACCAAGACCTTCGCGAAGCGACTCGTAGTAGTTGGCCCACGCATATCGTGCGATGCGCGCGCTGAGTTGCTGTGGTTCTGGCGGAGAATCGGTTGCATACGAACATGCGCCAACAATCATGGATTGCGCATTCGGCACCGACACTTGCGGGTTCGTCGAACGATCGGGGTTGCGATACGTGAATTGCATGGTGTCGTGCAACCCAACCGCTTTACGCGCATGCAATGTTTCGCGAGCGCGTTGCATGGTGGCGGCTGGTGCAACACCTAATCGATCGATGCCGTTTGCCGCACCAAGAGCAAGCAACTGCTCGGTATATGCGGCCGCTTCTTCGCGGCTAAATGGTTGCTGGTTAGCTAACGGCACGATGCCGAAGCGTAGGCACCATTCCGGCATTTGCGAGCAACCTGACTGCGCGCTGCTCTTCGAGGTTGAAAACTACGGCTGATTCCTGGGAATCTCCGCACATAAAGGTGACGAGGCAATCGCTGCACGCATCGGTTTCGCGCATGACGCACGAGTCGCAATTAATGACAAGGACTGGCTGATTATTGGCATTCATGATGGCTCCTGTAGTTACTGTCAGTGGGCTTTGGTTTCGGTTATTGAGTTCATGTGTGCGCCAATTGCGTACAAATGAAGTCTGCCCACCGGGTGTTACGGAGTTAGATGAATACAGCCCCTTCGTGATCGATGTCCAAGATGTGCGAAGCACCAGACTTCGGCAATAGACCAGCTATGCGAGCTGCGTCTGCCTTTTCG
>CANKUF010000006.1 GCA_947486675.1 Acidimicrobiaceae bacterium | reverse complement strand
TGAGGTCGACGTTCTTGCGCTCGCGCAACCCAAGTGACTCAAGCAGTTGCCTACCAGCACGTGCTTCCTCCACCGGATCGGCAGTGAGGCTGTAGCGAATGGTGTCGCCAATGCCTTCGAGCAGCAACGTAGAAATTCCGGCTGTTGCTTTAATCAGGCCGTTCGGAAGCGGACCTGCCTCGGTTACACCTAAGTGCAATGGGTAGTCGGTGACTGCGCTGAGTTGGCGATACGCCTCAACCATGAGCGGAACATTCGATGCTTTCACCGAAATTTTGATGAGGTCAAAATCGACTTCTTGGAAATAGGCGATTTCTTGCAACGCAGACTCAACCATTGCTTCTGCTGTTAAACCGCCGTACTTCTCATACAGCGCAGGGTCGAGTGATCCGCCATTCACGCCAATACGAATTGGCACATTGCGGTCGCGCGCTTCCATTGCCACTGCCTTGATGTGCTCAGGCTTGCGAATGTTGCCAGGGTTAAGACGCAACCCGTGAACGCCTGCTTCAAGAGCAGCGAGAGCCATTTTGTATTGATGATGAATGTCGGCGATGATTGGCACCGGCGAGCGCGGAACAATTTGAGCAAGTCCTTCTGCGGCTTCTATTTCGTTACACGTGCAACGCACAATGTCGCAGCCTGCTGCAGCCAGCGCATAGATCTGTTGGAGCGTTCCTTCAACATCTGCAGTTTTTGTGATGGTCATGGACTGGATGCTGATCGGCGCTCCGCCACCAACTGCCACCTTGCCTACCTGAATCTGCTTCGTCTGGCGGCGTTCGAAACTCATGACTACCAGTGTGCCACTACCCGAAGGGTTGTGTGATGTCTAGATACAAGCCAGCAAAAGTAATCATGATCAACAGTGCAACAACTGCCGTTGCAAGCGGAATCATCTTGCCAAAATCGGCCCGATACCGCACGCCCTTGCGGCTGCGCAAACGCTCATAGGTAGCAACTGCTGCGTGCCCTCCATCGAATGGCAGTGAGGGAAACATGTTGAATACGCCAACGAATACGTTCACGTAAGCAAGCATCATCAGCACACCTTTCAAGCCATCGCGCTTGCCTGCTTCTCCGCCTACCTGACTTGCACCAACAACCGTGCTTGGCCGAGTTGATGGATCTGCTGCCGAGTCACGAATGCTGTTGAAAGCATTTGCTGGATTAAAGATTTTGGGAATTGCTTGCACCGATCCGACGATTGCTTGTGCGCCATCCCGCACCGCATACACAACGGCACTCGGCAGTGATTGTTTGATGTAATCCACTGATTCAGTGCCGACGCCCAAGTATCCGAGCGTTGCATCTACCGGATTAGCTACCAAGGTTGCTTCGAAGGTCTGGGGGGCACCGCCGCGATTGATCTCAATCGCGATTTGCTCTCCTGGCGCGTTGCTTGTAATCGCAGCAACCAGATCATCTCGCGACTTCAACACTTCGCCATTGATTGAATTAATCACGTCACCTTCACGTAGACCGATTTCTGCAGCAGGCGAACCACTGACTGGTGCGTACACAATGCGTACGCTTCCCGTTTCACCCAAGCGTCCGGCAGCGGCATACACACCAACAAATAATGCAAGCGCAATCACCATATGCATGAGCGATCCCGCTGTGATGACGAGCAATCTGCGCGGGTACGACTTGGACCGATACGAACGGTCCTCGTCTTGCGGATCGCAGTCATCCAAGTTGCTCATGCCAACAATGCGGACGAAAGCTCCTAACGGAAATGCACGAACGCCATACTCAAGCTCGCCACGTTTTCTGCTCCACAGGCGCGGACCAAACCCCATGTAAAACTGCGTTACCTTCATGCCAGTTTTTCGAGCCGTCCAATAGTGCCCAAACTCATGAAGGAAAATCGAAATAATCAAACCAACGACAAACACCAGCATCCACGGATTGCGCATTGCCAGCCAAACAACAAGAGCAAGCACCGCAATAAGCGAAACAGTGCCACCTCGATTAGCCGGTTCTTCTGCGAGGTCCTGCGTGTCTCCACCGGCTGCCATTTGCTCGCGGAACTTGCGATACATATTGCTCATGCTGAAAGCACTTGCAAAGCAAACCGACGCGCCAGTGCATCGGCATGCAAGATGTCTTCGACAATGGTTGGCACAAGTCCGTCATGTTGCTGCATTGTTGCTTCAATCACTTCAGAAATTCTTGACCATGTAATTTGTCCGTTCAAAAAAGCCTCCACTGCAACTTCATTTGCTGCACTCAACCAAGCCGGCGCAGTGCCGCCTGTGCGTCCTGCTTGGTATGCAAGGTTGAGACATGTGAAAGTCTGCGTGTCAGGGACTTCGAAATCAAGTCGTGCAAGCGTTGACCAATCAATTGAGCCAAACGGCACAGATGCGCGATGCGGATAGCTCAATGCATATGCAATTGGCAGCCGCATATCGGGCATCGACAATTGTGCAATCACTGCACCGTCATTGAATTCCACCATTGAATGCACCACCGACTGCGGGTGAACAACAACATCGATGTCGTCGAAACTTGTACCAAACAGCTCGTGAGCTTCAATTACTTCGAGACCTTTGTTCATCAACGTTGATGAGTCGACGGTGATCTTCGGACCCATTGACCATGTTGGGTGTTTCAAGGCTTCTTCAACAGTCACAGTGGCTAACGACTCGCGCGAACGACCCCGAAATGGGCCACCACTTGCGGTGAGTAACAAACGATTCACTTCCCTGCCACTATCAATCGAACTTCGCAAGCATTGGTGAATTGCACAATGCTCGCTGTCTACAGGAACAATGTCTGCTCCTTTGACTTTGCGCAACGGTTGCACAACCGGACCAGCAGCAATCAAACTTTCCTTATTGGCAAGCGCAAGGCGTTTCCCAAGGCGCAACGTAGACATGGTGACCGATAGTCCGGCAAAACCAACAACACCATTCAGCACTACATCGGCACTTTCGGCAAGCACCGATTGGTCGGCCACCACTTCAACTCCGGGCAATGCTTGGGCTACTTCCTTGCGCGCCGCTTCATCGGCAACAGCAACGACTTTTGGCTTCCATTGCTGTGCTTGCGCAATTACTGCTTGCGCAGATGTGCCAACCCCTAAGCCAACAACTTCAAACTGACCATCACATTGCGCAATGTAATCAAGCGTTTGTGTGCCGATTGAACCGGTTGAACCGGCAATTGCAACTCGGGTTATGCCCAAGGCGTAATAACCATGCCGAGGTAATACACGGCTGGCAACACAAACAACATGCTGTCGAAGCGGTCAAGCGCTCCGCCGTGTCCACTCAACAATGTTCCAAAATCTTTGATGTCAAGGTTGCGCTTGAACATGGACTCGGTGAGATCTCCAAGTGGAGCCATCACGCTGATGACAAGTGCCAGCAGAATCCATGAACCAAACGAGTTCCACGTTGTGCTCTGCATGCCAACGAGCACGACAATCACAAAAGTTCCGATGGTTCCGCCGATAACACCCTCAACCGACTTTTTCGGGCTAATCCATTCGCGCAATGGTTGACGGCCAATTGCGGTGCCGACAAAGTATGCGGCAATGTCGTTGGCAACAACGCCGGCAACGATGATGAACAACGTGTCGGTTCCGCGATGTTGAAATGCATCACCAAGTGTTGACCAGCGAAGAATGAGTCCTGCGTACGAACCCATAAGTCCAATCCACATGAGCGCAATCATGGTCGCTGCGCTATTTGGCACTGGACCCGATTCGACGCTGTCGCCGCTAACAAACACCAACGACGTAGCAACGAACGCAAACATCAACACGAGTGGTATTGCTGAGTCACCCTTCCAATATGCAACTGCTGGAGCAGCAACGCAACCGACAATTCCGATAATGGAAATTGGTCGATAACCCGCTTGCGTAATTTGGGTGAAGAATTCAAATGCTGCCAATCCGATTGCAGCCAACACGATGACCATGACTACAGCAGGGCTGAGTAGCAATGCGCCAATAAATGCAGCGAGCATCAGTGCACCAACCGCAGTTGCTGTTGGCAAGTCGCGACCGCCAGTTGGAGGACGTGATATTGAACCGGTTCCGCCTGCTCGCTGACCAGGTCGACCACCTTGTGCGGGGCGTCCTGCGCGAGTGACTTGAGTTGGACGCACTTGTGCGCCAGATGCATCGCGAGGTGCGACAGGACGACGCGTTTCCCCTGTTGGATCGGTGCCGATCACAATGCGACCCTCACGACGAGGACGCTCAACCGGTGGTGGCGTAGTGGTTTCGAAACGTCGTGAACCACCTGTGAGATCTACTGGCGGACGACGAGCACCTGTTGATGGTTCGTTGTATGCCGACCACACATCTGTTTCGTCATCAACTTCGGCCGCTGGACGTCGCGCAGCTTCGGTGTCTTGCTTCATAAAGCGTGGAATTTCACCAGTTGCTGGTTCTGTCCAATGAGGAAGTTGCTCGGTCTCGTTACCGCCGAAAGAAAGCGCTGGACCACTGTCGTCGTCGCTTCCAAACCGCACTACTCCGAACTCGTCACCAAAGTCAATCGTTGGATCGTTCGTGTTGTCGCTTCCGTAGTTGTCATCAGCCATGAGTGATCTCCTTACACTTCGAGTAGTTCTTGTTCCTTGCGTGCAAATGCTTTTTCAATTTGTTCAACATGTTCTTGTGTGAGCTTGTCGAGTTCTTTTTCTGCACGGTCAAGATCGTCTTTAGAGATGTCGCCATCTTTTTCTGACGTTTCAAGAACCTTGCGAGCATCGCGTCGAACGTTGCGCAATGCAATGCGGCCATCTTCGGCCATATTTTTCACAACCTTCACATATTCCTTGCGACGCTCTTCGGTCAGCATGGGAAACGACAATCGAATGACCACGCCATCGTTTCCTGGGGATACTCCTAGATCGCTCGACTGAATGCCTTTTTCGATAGCGGCAATTGACCCACGGTCGTGAGGCTTAATGATCAGCATTCGCGCCTCAGGCACCTGAAAGGTGGCTAGTTGCTGCAACGGAACGGTTGCTCCGTAATACTCCACGGGAATGCGCTCGACGAGCGAGGCATTTGCACGACCTGTTCGGACGCCTAAAAACTGGGACTGCACATGATCACAGGCTCTTGCCATTTTGTCCATGGCATCCAGCAACGTCTCTTCAATCACTCGACCAGCGTACCTATTTCTTCACCCAGGAGTATGGACTTCACGTTTCCACGCTGCAACAGGTTGAATACCACGATTGGCAAGTTGTTGTCACGACAGAACGTAATAGCCGTGCTGTCCATGACTTTTAGGCCCTTATTAATGACTTCGAGATACGAAATATGCGAGTACTTCGTGGCCGTCTTATCAATTTTTGGATCGGCTGTGTACACACCGTCTACTCCAGAGTGTGTGCCCTTCAAAATTACTTGCGCCGAAATTTCTGCTGCACGCAATGCTGCTGCGGTATCAGTAGTGAAGAACGGGTTTCCCGTTCCGCCAGCCAAAATGACGATGCGTCCCTTTTCCATGTGACGCTCTGCGCGGCGACGAATATATGGCTCAGCAACTTTTGGCATTTCAACTGCCGACATGACGCGCGACTGTTGACCAACTCGCTCAAGTGCGTCTTGAAAAGCAAGACCGTTCATGACCGTTGCCAACATTCCCATGTAGTCGGCTTGTGCTTGGTCCATTCCTTGACCGGCACCTTTAAGCCCACGCCAGAAGTTTCCGCCACCAACCACTACGGCAATGTCGACGCCGAGTTCCTGTTTGGTTTCGTACAGTTCGGTCGCAACTTGATGCAACACATCGGTGTCGAGACCGAACCCAGATTTTTCGGCTAATGCCTCACCTGAAAGCTTAAGAACAATTCGATTCCAACGAGCCTTTGGGTGTGCAGCCATGTACGAAATCTACAACTATCCGATCTCAACCTGCGAATAACGCACGATGACGGACTTGCCAATGACCTGGGAAACGGACTGCTTGTCGTCCTTTGCATATGGCTGTTCGAGCAATGCAATGTCCTTGAAGAATCCTTGAACACGGCCGTCCACGATCTTGGCGATTGCGGCTTCTGGCTTGCCCTCGTTGCGAGTAACCGTTTCAAGGGTTGCGCGCTCGGCGGCAATTACGTCTGCAGGAACGTCGTCCTTCTTCAAGTACTTCGGACGAGCAAATGCAATGTGCACTGCAATGTCGTGTGCAAGCTCTTGTGTTGCACCAGACATTTCCACGATGACGCCGTTTACACCGCGACCACCCTGGATATGTGAGTACAGGTCAAGAACATTTCCGGCAGCTGCTTCGAAACGAACAACGTCGCCGAGGTCGATTTTTTCTTTCAACAGAATCTTGAGGTCTTCAAGTTGCTGATTGCGCTCGCTCACTGCTGCTTCGCCCTTGGCGATGACCAAGTCGACCAGAGTTTCGGCTTCTGCAATGAATTGATCGCTTCCTGCAACGAAGTCGGTTTCACACTTGAGTTTCACGATTGCAGCAACATTGCCTGTGACTTTGACAGCCACAACGCCCTGCGCGCTCTCACGATCATCACGCTTTGCACTTGCTGCAAGGCCCTTTTCGCGCAACCACTGCTTTGACGCTTCGATGTCTCCACCGTTTTCTTCCAGCGCCTTCTTGCAATCCATCATTCCCGCACCTGTTGTGGCGCGTAGTGATGCAACGTCTTTAGCGGTAAACGACATGATCAGCCTTCGACTTTTGTTTCGGTTGCTGACGCAACGCGTGCGTCGCGCTCTGCCTGTGCTTCTGCTGCCAACTTGCGTGCGGCATCTTGCTGTGCTTCGAATGCTGCTTGCTCATCTGCACTGCGCGGAGCTGGTGCAGCGGCAGGTGCCGATGAACGACCAGAAGTCTTTTCTGCAATGAAGCGACCTTCAATTACTGCTTCGCAGATTACGCGTGACATCAATTCGTTTGCACGAATTGCGTCGTCGTTACCAGGAATTGGGTAGGTGATGAGGTCTGGGTTCACGTTGGTGTCCACCACTGCAATAACAGGAATACCAAGCTTGTTCGCTTCGGTTACTGCAATGCTTTCCTTCACGGTGTCAATGATGAACACTGCCGTTGGGCGACGTGCCATGTTGCGAATACCTGAAAGGTTCTTTTGCAACTTCTCAAGTTCACGTGAGATAAGAAGGGCTTCCTTCTTTGGCATCAGTTCAAACTCGCCGGTGTCGCGCATGCGCTCGTAGTCCTGCATCTTCTGAACACGCTTTGAAATGGTGTCGAAGTTGGTGAGCATTCCGCCCAACCAACGCTCGTTGATGTACGGCATGCCGCACTTGTCAGCGAAGAACTTGATTGGATCTTGTGCTTGCTTCTTGGTTCCGATGAACAAGATGCTTCCGCCGTTGGCGACCATGTCGCGAACAAACTTGTATGACGTATCTACGCGATCGAGCGTCTGCTCAAGATCGATGATGTAAATACCGTTGCGCTCACCAAAAATGAATCGCTTCATTCGTGGGTTCCAACGATGGGTTTGGTGTCCGAAGTGAACGCCTGCTTCAAGCATTTGGCGCATGCTGACGATTGCCATGACTATCTCCTCTCCTGTGGTTAGGAAACCTGAGCCCCGGCGCTTTCACGACCACAGGGTGGAACTCAAGTATGTGTATTTAGTACTGCACCGCGGTTTTACGGCCCGTGTGAGTGTATCGGCACTAAAACGGCTCGGGGCCTTTGCCCACTTGGGTTTTTTGTTGCAGGCGTACACGTAGTTGGGTCGAGATAGACCCCCAACCGACGCACCCCGATATACAGGCCACCACTTGAGGTTCCAATACGAAAGCCCGCAGATACGCGGTCTCCTACTTTTACGGCAGTGCTGTGCAGGCGGCCATGTGTGACCAACATGTTGTTCACATCACGCACCACGACATAGGCCACTCCCGCCACCGACCCCACATAGGTGACTACCCCACTGGCTGCCGAATGGACCGGTGCTTGTTGCGGGGTGACGTATTCGATCCCACGATTTCCCGCGCACCATGTGCACGACGGCGGGCGAAATGAATCTGCAATTGCGAATTGCGTTGGCAGCATCAGCGCACACAGCGCAGCGACGAACTCAATCAATTTCGGCGGCACGAAGACGTGAGCGCAATTGCAACACTGCCTTCGTATGAATCTGTGACACTCTGCTCTCGGTTACACCGAGCACATCGCCGATTTCGGCAAGTGTGAGATTCTCTTCGTAATACAACACAAGAACTGTTCGTTCTTTTTCTGGAAGCTTCTTCATTTCTTGGCGCATGATTCTGCGGGTTTCGTCTGCTTCAACGACTGCGTCTGGGCTGGTTGCACGATGCATATCTGAATGTGTGGCTGTTGCGGTGTTGTCGGCAACAACGTGATCAAGTGGACCAACAGAACCTGCAGCAAAGTCAGATAACCATTTTTGAAAGTCGGTATCGGAAATTTCTAACTTCGCCGCAATCTCTTCTTCAGACGGCGAGCGACCCAGTTCGTGTTCAAGTGTGGACATTGCTTGCTCCACCGATCGCGACTTTGAGCGCACACTTCTTGGAACCCAGTCGAGTGCACGAAGGCTGTCGAGAATGGCGCCGCGAATGCGCGGTATTGCATAGGTCTCAAACTTTGCACCTTGTGTTGGGTCGTAGCGATCGATGGCATTCATCAATCCGAACACACCAGCAGAAATCAAATCTCCAGTGTCCACGCGTTTCGGCAAACCTGCTGCAAGTCGACCTGCAACGAATTTGATGAGCGAGGCGTAATGAACAACCAACCATTCACGTGCAATGGGGTCTTTGCCGTCGTGCCACTGCTGCCAAGCATCATCAATTGTCAGGCGAACGGGCAGAGCATTCATGCCCTGTAATTATGCCCGCGGATGCGATACCCCGTAGGCGGACTTCAGTCGCTCTTTGCTCACATGCGTATAACGCTGAGTAGTTGCCACATCGCTGTGCCCCAATAACTCCTGGACAGCACGCAAGTCGGCACCATTATCGAGCAAATGTGTCGCAAACGTGTGGCGAAGTGCGTGAGGGTGCGTAGGCGCTAACGAGCGTGCATCGATGATTCGTCGCACATCGCGTGTGCCAAGCCGACCACCTCGGCCATTGACGAACAATGCCACTTCGGTCTTGTCTGTGGACACCTCCGAGCGAAGGATTGCCCACGCTGTGAGTGCGACCAGCGAAGGCTCGCTCACGGGAACGCGGCGTTGCTTGTTGCCCTTACCCGTCACGATGACTGCCTGCTGTTTCACATTCACGCTGTCAACGTCGAGCGAACACAGTTCGCTTACGCGCAATCCGCTTCCATAGAGCAATTCGATAATTGCCGTATCACGCGCACTCTTCCAATCTGGGTCTTCATCGTTTGTTGCATGCAGAAGTGCATTGAGTTGTTCGTTTGTGAGCACCTTTGGAAGCCGACCGGTATCAGTTGGGGTGCGCACACCCGCGGTTGGATCAATGTCAATTTTGTGGTCACGCACTAACCATGCGAAATATTTGCGCAGTGCGGCAACTTTCCGACCAACGCTGCGCTTCGCCATTTTCATGGTGGTGAGAAACCCGATGTATTGCCGAACCACGTCTTTAGTGACCTTGCGAGGGTCGTCTATGGATTGTCGCTCTACCCAATTTGCGAACTGCGAGATGTCGCTGACATAGGCAGAAACGGTGTTTGCGGAGGCTGCAGTGAGCGACGTAGCGAAGTCGTCAATCTCCCAAGCGGTTGCTGCCTCCATGAATTCCACCGTACCCCGCTGGGGTTTGCGCACCGAGCACCTCCCACCAACCGCCATTGTTCACCACCCAACCCATTGACTCCATGCGGCCAAGGGCAAAAGCGATGTCAACCACGTCACGTCGTGTGCGCAACACCAACTGATCCAAGGTGAGCGCATCGCCGGCCATCGCAACAGCAAGTGCTGCGTCGTCTGGCAATAGCGAACTTCGATCATCGAACAGCGGAGGGTGCACTCGGCGAGTGTCGAGCCCCAGTGCAACAAGCACATCGTCTACAGACACCACCGGTGCACACCCCTGCTGCAATAACAAATTTGTTCCAGCCGAAGACGTGTTGCGGGGCGAACCAGGTACAGCCATAACGGTGATGTCGCGCTTCTGTGCTTCTTCAACTGTGATCATGGACCCACCAGTTGCGCGTGACTCCACGACAACAACCACTTCAGACAATGCAGCAAGTACTCGGTTGCGCAATGGAAAGCGATACGGCTCGGGAGATGTTCCTGGCGGCGACTCACTCAGCAACAACCCATGTTCAGAAATGAAATTCCACAGCTCAATGTTTTCTTTGGGATACACCACGTCCAAGCCAGAGGCCACTACACCAATTGGAATACCCAACCTTGAGCGGTCGCTTGCTCGCGAATATGCAACCGACACCCCTTTGTGCGCCCATGCATCGATACCTCGTGCAAGTCCAGACACCGTTGAAATTCCTTGTTCTGCAAGATCGAACGAGATGTGCGACGCCATGTATCTTCCTGCAGCAGTCGCAGAACGAGTGCCCACAATGCCAACTCGACGCTGATTCAGTGCCGCAAGGTTGCCACGATAGAACAGCACCGGACTGCGAGTTGGGTCATCTTGCAACATGCACGGAAAATCTGGTGCGCCAACATGAGTTACCGACATTGCTGTCAGTTCAAGACGCTGTGCCATCCGTTCGCATTCCTGCAACGTTGGTTGATTATTGCCAAGTGTTGATGCAATCGCACTTGGCGATTGCATCTCTAGCAAGTGCGATAGTTTGCGACTAGTCAGTGTTGGTCGCGTTGCCAACACTGCTGCAACTACGCGCTCGTCGTCGAGTGCCATCATGATTGCGCCATCCGATCTCCGGAGAACTGCGGCTGAACTCCAACTCGGAGCGCAAGTGCAACAGCAACATGCACTTCCTCTACGTATTCGGATTGATCTCGCAGGTCGGACACCGTGCGAGCAACCCGACGAATTCGGTGGTAACCACGACCAGAGAGTCGTCCGCGCTCTACATGGTGGCGAAGTAACGAAGCGGCCGTTGGACTGAGTGGCGCAAACTTGTCTAACGCATCGGCTGAAAGCGCCGAGTTGACACAACCATTTCTACTCAATGCAAGATCGCGCGCAGTCGCTACGCGCAGTGCAATGTCGCGACTTGACTCCGATGGCTTCGCTGCCAGCAATTCATCTACGTGTGGACGAGTAACAGCAACGCGCAAGTCGAATCGGTCGAGCAAGGGGCCCGAGAACCGCCTGAGATATTTCTGCTTTGCACGATCGTCGCACACACATAAACCTGGAGTACCTTCGCCGCACGGGCACGGATTAGTTGCAGCAACTAACAAAAACTTTGCTGGTAATTCCACCGAAGACTTCGCGCGTGCAACGCGAACCACGCCTTCTTCTAACGGCTGACGCAACGCATCGAGAACACTTGGTGCAAACTCACCCAATTCATCGAGGAACAAAACGCCATTTGTGGCTAACGAAATTTCACCAGGACGAAGCGCCGAAGTTCCACCGCCAACCATGGCGACTAGCGACGTGGAGTGATGCGGCGCTCGCAGCGGAGGCCTACTTACTAAACCATTTGCAGGCAATGCCAAATGTGCGGCCGAATGAACAATGGTGGTGGTCACGGCATCGTGTGTAGACAGGTTGGGCAAAATTCCGACAAGGCGTTGCGCAAGCATGGACTTGCCTGCGCCTGGTGGACCAACGAGCAACATGTGATGCGCTCCAGCTGCCGCAATTTCGCATGCATGTCGCGCAGCACTTTGCCCACGCACATCGGCCATGTCGGCAATGTTGTGTTGTGTTTGCTCAACCTGTACGTCGACCACTTGTTGCCACTGCTCTTCCCCGCGAATACAGCGAACCAACTCGGCAAGATTGGAAACGGAACGAACGGCGCGCC
>CANKUF010000005.1 GCA_947486675.1 Acidimicrobiaceae bacterium | reverse complement strand
GATATCGCTGTTGGTGATCCAATCACCAACGATCTGTTGAGTTAATTGCTATAGATCTGGCTGTTCGTGCAGCACGCACTGCATGAGTGCCACATCAAGCCAACGGCCAAACTTGCGACCGATTTCGCGCTCAACGCCCACTAACGCAAATCCACACGATTCATGCAATCCTCGTGAAGCCAAGCTTGATGCTTCGATGCGAGCCATCACTGCATGAAAACCAGAGTCTGCGGCTTGTTGGAGCAAGTTGGTCAAAATCAATCGACCAATTCCCGAACGGGCAAGATCTCGTTTTACATACACGGAGTTTTCAACTGAAGTTTTGTAGGCAGCACGATCGCGATATTCGCTCAGTGCACCGAATCCAACAACGACATCAGATTCGTCTACTGCAACGATTGCAGAAAATGCACCACTGCGGGCACTGATCCAAGCTTGCTGTGCTTCAAGGGTGCGAGGCACAAGGTCAAATGTTGAGGTCTCAAATTGCACTTCGTGGTTATAGATTTCCAAAATTGCAGCAGAGTCGGCAACGGTGGCTCGGCGAATTTTGATGGAAGATTGCGGTGCCGGCACATGGGCGAACTTAGCGGTTTGAGGTCTCGTAGACGAGTGATTTCAAGAATTGGTAAAGAATGCGCGCAACTGATGGCCAGTAACGGCAATTCTGCGATAGAACAAAGTCATGACTAGTTGGATGACCCCATCGCCCGAAGACAATGAACTCGGCTCGCCATTGCCGCCGCCGCAAGCCCCCTTCACTCAAGGTGATTCACGTAAGCCGCGTCGCCGAGTACTCGGCGTGCTGTTGACCTTGGTACTTGGTTTTATTGGCGGACTTGTTGGAAATGAAGTCTCAAACAATTGGGATCTGTCATTTGGTTCGGGCTCTTCGGTTCAGTCGTCAAACTCACCACTCGTCACGAGCGAAGTAAGTCCAGATGATGCAAGTGTGGGCGACACAGTCATTGCACAAGTTGCAAATGCAATGTCCGACAGTGTCGTCACTATTTCAAGTTCAATTGATGATGGAATGACAACCGGTGAAGGCACTGGTACTGGAGTGGTACTTACTGCAGATGGCGAGATTTTGACTAATGCACACGTTGTTGCCGATGCAACTGAAGTTACTGTTCGATTTGCTGGCGAAACGGAACCGCGCCTAGCCAAGGTGTTGGCTTCAGACCCGGGCAACGATCTTGCATTGTTGAAAATTGACGCAACAGATTTAAAGCCAGCAACATTTGCTCAACCAGGAACGATTCGCATTGGCGATGGCGTGATTGCAATTGGTTACGCACTCGACCTTGACGGCGGACCAACGGTTACTTCTGGAATTGTTTCAGCACTCAAGCGAACGATCATCACTGAGTCGGGCGCATTGAATGGTCTCATTCAAACTGATGCCGCAATTTCCTCGGGTAACTCGGGTGGACCATTGGTCAACTTCCGAGGCGAAGTAGTTGGCATCAATACGGCTGTGGCTCGCAGCGATGCCAATTCGGCCGCCAACAACGTGGGCTTTTCCATCGCGGTCGATGAAATCGTGCCAGTCCTCGAGCAACTTCGCAGCCAGGCCGGTGGTCAGGTTCGCGAAGAGGGCTTTTTGGGGGTCGGTTTGGCCGCCCGAACCGATGGCGGCCAGGGGGCAATTATCTCCAGCGTGCAGCCAAATTCCCCTGCAAGCCTTGCTGGCATTAGAGAAAACGACATTGTGCTGTCGGTTGACGGCGAGCCAATTGACGGCCAGGCCGGTTTGGTGGCAGCCATTCGGGATGCCAGCCCGGGCCAAACCGTGGAAATTGAGCTTCTGCGAGACGGCAAGCGACTGACCGTAAAGGCCAAATTGGTGGCCCGAACCGGCGACTAAATCGACCCTTCGGATAAGCCCGAAACCCTTGTTTTGGGCGTTGGGAAGCCTGAATTTGCGCCGATAGAGTTGCAAGTCCGCATTAGCGATATGTCCGACATCCAGTCGGAAAGATCGTCAAAGTTTGAGGCGTCACAATCGACGTCTGCAAGAGCCCCGCAAGGGGGACATTGCAGCACCACTGTTTTCGGTGCTCCGCCGGC
Source organism: Acidimicrobiaceae bacterium (assembly GCA_947486675.1). Classification (GTDB taxonomy): domain Bacteria; phylum Actinomycetota; class Acidimicrobiia; order Acidimicrobiales; family Ilumatobacteraceae; genus UBA3006. The sequence goes on along the minus strand of CANKUF010000005.1, from coordinate 11,688 downwards.
TTTTGCCGAGCGGAGCATTTGCGTGAACGGCGTTGTTTAAACAATGCAATGCGTACAAACACATCGAACTACACGAACGAGAAAAGGGTCGCCGTTATGGCACAAAAAGCAATCGTCGGCGAGAAGGTCGGCATGACACAGATTTGGGGAGATGACCAGCGCATCATTCCCGTAACTGTGCTGCGTGTCGAACCAGCCCGTGTGGTCCAAGTTAAGACCGGTGAGCGTGACGGCTATGCAGCCTTGCAAGTCACATACGGTCAAAAGGATCCAAAGAAACTAACCAAGGCCGAGTCTGGCCACTTCGCAAAGGCCAGCGTTGCTGCAGGCCGTCGACTCGTCGAGCTTCGTCTCGAATCAGTTGATGGCTTCACCGTTGGACAAGAAATCACCGTTGACACACTCGTCGCAGGCGAGCGTGTTGACGTCACTGCGGTAAGTCGCGGTAAAGGTTTCGCAGGTGGAATGAAGCGCCACAACTTTGCTGGTCAAGGAGCGAGTCACGGTAACCACAAGCACCACCGTGCGCCTGGTTCTATCGGTTCATGCTCATTCCCTGGTCGTGTATTCAAGGGCTTGCGCATGGCTGGCCACATGGGTCACGCACAAACCACCACATTGAATCTTGAAGTTGTACAAGCCGATCTCGAGCGCGGACTGCTGTTGGTTAAGGGTTCAGTTCCTGGTCCAAACGGCGGCGTCGTAATCGTGCGCAACGCGGTGAAGGGAAAGTAACGCGATGGCAACTGCAAAACCAGTAAAGAAAGCTGCAAAGAAAGCAGCACCAAAAGCGGCAGCTGAAAAAACCGGCTCGGCAAATTTGCCAGCAGAGTATTTCGGTATCGAGCCAAACATTCCAGTAATGCACCAAGTGGTTACTGCACAGTTGGCACACCGTCGTTCAGGTACACAGAGCACGAAGACACGTTCCGAAGTTCGCGGTGGCGGTAAGAAGCCATTCGGACAAAAAGGAACGGGTGGCGCTCGTCAAGGTTCAATTCGTGCACCACACTTCAGTGGTGGTGGTATTGCACTCGGACCTAAGCCACGTAAGTACACGCAACGCACACCAAAGAAAATGATTGCGTTGGCGCTTCGTTCAGCATTGTCAGATCGTGCAATGGAAGGCAAAGTAGTTGTTGTTGACAAGTTCAGCTTCGACAAGCCGAGCACCAAGGACGCAACACTGTTGTTGAATTCACTTGGACTCGACGGCAAGATCATGATCGTTGTAGATCGCGATGATGAAGTTGCCAGCAAGTCATTCCGTAACTTGACCAACGTTCAGGTGGTAATCACACCAGAACTCAATGCGTACGACATTCTCTGCAATGACTGGCTCGTGTTTACAACAGCGAGCCTGCCGAAGGTCAAGGAGGCCGCAAAGTGAAAGACCCACGCGACATCATCCTTCGCCCGATCATTTCGGAGAAGAGCTACTCATTGATGGATAAGGGAACGTACACATTTGAAGTACACCCAGATTCCAGCAAGCCAGAAATTTGTGACGCAGTCGAAGCCATTTGGAACGTCAAGGTTCGCCGCGTTAACACTCTCAACCGTCGTGGCAAGATGCGCCAAACTCGCGGAACAAACCGCTTTGGTCAGCGTCCAAACACCAAACGGGCCATCGTCACTCTTGAAGCGGGAAATGAAATCCCGTTGTTCGAGAACTAGAGCGAGCTGAAAGAGACGAACTATGGGAATTCGCAAACGTAAACCAACGAGTCCGGGTCGCCGTTTTCAAACGGTGTCCGACTTCGCTGACATCACCAAACGCACGCCTGAAAAGTCGTTGCTTGCAAAGAAGACTTCTGCCGGTGGTCGCAACGTCTATGGCCGCGTAACTTCGCGTCACCAAGGTGGCGGACACAAGCAGCAGTACCGCATCATCGACTTCAAGCGCAACTACGACCAGTTCGAAGCCAAGGTTGCAGCAATTGAATACGATCCAAACCGCACCTGCCGCATCGCATTGTTGCATTACACCGACGGATCAAAGGCTTACATCCTTGCTCCGAAGGGTCTTGAAGTGGGCATGCGTGTACAGAGCGGACCAAAGGCAGATATCAAAGTAGGCAACGCGTTGCCACTTCGTTACTTGCCTGTAGGTACCGTCATTCACAACATCGAATTGCGCCCTGGTCAGGGTGGCAAAGTTGGTCGTTCAGCAGGAATGGCTGTGCAGCTCGTCGCAAAAGAAGGCGACTTTGCAACATTGCGTATGCCAAGTACTGAAATGCGTCGCGTTCCAATCGATTGCCGTGCAACTATCGGCGAAGTTGGAAACGCAGAGCACGAACTCATCAAGATCGGTAAAGCCGGACGTAACCGTTGGAAGGGCGTTCGCCCACAATCACGCGGTGTTGTAATGAACCCTGTCGATCACCCTCACGGTGGTGGTGAAGGTAAGACATCCGGTGGACGTCACCCAGTTTCTCCTTGGGGTAAGCCAGAGCGTCGTACCCGTAACAAGAATAAGTCATCACAACAACTCATTGTTCGTCGTCGTCGTTCAGGAAAGGGCCGGGCATAACACATGACTCGTAGTTTGAAGAAAGGCGCATTCGTTGATGAGCACTTGCTCAAGAAACTGGATGCCATGAACGAAAGCGGCGAGCGCAAGGTCATCAAGACCTGGTCACGTCGTAGCACGATCATTCCTGACATGATCGGCCACACCTTTGCCGTCCATGATGGTCGCAAGCACGTACCTGTTTACGTCAGCGAATCAATGGTTGGCCACAAGTTGGGCGAGTTCTCACCAACTCGCACCTTTAAGTTCCACGCAGCACAAGAAAAAGCTGCAGCAGGGCAGAAGTAAGCCATGACCGGTCCAAAACTCAACGAAGCAACCAACAAGGTTGGAGTATCTAGCGGTACCCGCGCGAAGGCAATGAATGTCCGCATGTCGGCTTCAAAGATTCGTGTTGTACTGAACCACGTTCGTGGACTTGAAGTGCAGGAAGCAGACAGCTTGCTGTCACTTATCCAGCGCGACTCGGCACATGACATTCGCAAGTTGCTCGCATCGGCAGTAGCCAACGCAGTAAACAACGACTCAAAAGTTGCAGAAGACCTCTACATCAAGGCTTGCTTTGCTGATGAAGGCCCAACGATGAAGCGTTTCCGTCCACGTGCAAAGGGTCGTGCTGCTCAAATCTTGAAGCGCACCTCACACATCACCATCGTGGTCGACACGATGACCGACAAAATGTTGGCCATTCGTGCACAGAGCGCTGAGGCAAAGGGTGGCACGAAAGTTGTCAGCCGTTCAGCACGTGTTGCAGCTAGTCGTGCACGCGCAGCGAAACCTGATGCGGACGATTCACAAGACTCAACTGACAGCACCAACGAATCTGGTGAGGAGAACTGATGGGCCAGAAAATCAATCCGTACGGTTTCCGCTTGGGAATCACCACCGACTGGAAGAGTCGTTGGTTTAGCCAGAAGGAATACCGTCATTACCTCACAGAGGACTGGAAGATCCGTGACTATCTCACGGTGCAGCTCGCCGATGCAGCAGTAAGCCGCATTGAAATTGAGCGCACACGAGACAAGCTCCGCATCGACATTCACACTGCTCGTCCGGGCATCGTGATCGGTCGTAAGGGTCAAAAGGCCGATGAACTACGCGCAGGTCTTACCGCGATGACCGGTAACAACAAAGTGCAGTTGAACATCACCGAAATCAAGCAAGCCGAACTCGATGCTGCACTTGTGGCTCAGGGTGTTGCTGACCAGTTGTTGAACCGTATTGCTTTCCGTCGCGCCATGAAGCGCGCTGTGCAGAACGCACAGAAGTACGGCGCAGAAGGAATTCGAATTCAGTGTTCAGGTCGTCTTGGTGGAGCAGAAATGTGCCGCACCGAGTGGTACCGCGAAGGTCGTGTTCCATTGCACACATTGCGTGCAGACATCGACTACGGATTCCGTGAAGCAGCAACTTCAGCAGGACGCATCGGCGTAAAGGTGTGGTTGTACAAGGGCGAAATCCTTCCGTACAAGAGCCCTAACGATGATCGCATTGCTCGTGAAGCAGCCATGGCAGTTGGTCAAACATCTGGACATTCGGATGCCACGTTGAAGGTTGTTACTTCAGCAGGCCCACGAGTTGCAGACATTGCTGACACCGAAATCGTTCCATTGGTGAAGGAAGCTGATCCAGAGTTCGAGCGCTTGTTGGCGGAAGAAGAAGACATCCAACGTCGAATCGTGGAAACCCACGAGACACCGAAGTTTGGTCGGGAGTAAATCATGTTGTCACCTCGCAAAGTAAAACACCGTAAGCACCACCGTGGTCGTATGACCGGTGTGTCAAAGGGTGGAAACGAACTCGCTTTCGGTGAGTACGGCATTCAGGCTCTTGAACCAGGCTGGATCACCGCACGCCAAATTGAAGCAGCGCGTATTGCCATGACCCGTCACATCAAGCGTGGTGGAAAAGTGTGGATCAACATTTTCCCTGACAAGTCAGTGACCAAGAAGCCAGCCGAAACCCGCATGGGTTCCGGAAAAGGAAACCCAGAATTGTGGGTTGCCGTGGTCAAGCCAGGTCGCATCATGTTCGAACTGTCGTATCCAAACGCAGCAACTGCGCACCAAGCGCTTGATCGCGCAGTGCAAAAGCTGCCAATCAAGGCCCGCGTCGTAAGCCGCGAGGAGGCAATCTGACATGGCACGTGAACTAGCCGATCTCCGCGACATGGATCTCGCCACCTTGGTGGACGAACTCCGCAAGTCAAAGCAAGAAGCTCTCAACCTTCGTTTCCGTCATGCGACGGGTCAACTCGACAACACCGCCGAGTTGGGCGCAGTGAAGAAGCAAATTGCACGTATCAACACTCTCATTCGTCAGCAGGAAATCGCTGCTGCTGAATCAGCAGGGAAGTGAGTAAGTCATGACCGAAACAACAAACACATCTGCAACAACAGACGAAGCTGTTCGCAACGCCCGCAAGGTGCGCGAAGGCATCGTGGTGTCAAACAAGATGAACAAGACGATTGTTATTTCAATCGTTGAGCGAGTGCGCCACCCGCGTTACTCCAAGTTCGTTCAGCGCACCAAGAAGTTGTACGCACACGACGAGGCCAACGATGCACAAATCGGTGACCGCGTTCGCGTAATGGAAACTCGCCCAATGTCGAAGCAAAAGCGTTGGCGCCTCGTTGAAGTATTGGAGCGTGCAAAATGATTCAGCAAGAGTCCCGTCTTCGCGTTGCCGACAACAGTGGCGCAAAAGAAGTGTTGTGCATCAAGGTTCTTGGTGGAACACGTCGTCGTTACGCATCAATTGGTGACGTCTTTATTGGCACAGTCAAGGACGCAATTCCTGGCGCTGCTGTCAAGAAGGGCGAAGTTGTTCGTTGCGTAGTAGTTCGTGTGAAGAAGGAAAAGCGCCGTCCAGATGGCAGCTACATCCGCTTCGACGAAAACGCAGCAGTACTGATCAAGGATGATCTCACCCCACGTGGAACCCGTATCTTCGGACCAGTTGGCCGTGAGCTCCGCGACAAGAAGTTCATGCGAATCATTTCGCTTGCACCGGAGGTGTTGTAACCATGAAGTTGAAAAAGGGTGACACCGTCATCGTTATTGCCGGCAAAGACAAAGGCAAGACGGGCGAAATTACACAAGTAAGTCCAAAGAGCAACAAAGTGAAAGTCGCCGGTGTAAACACCGCGAAACGTCACACTGCTGCCCGCGGACAAACCGCTAACACCGGTGGAATCATTGACAAGGACATGCCTGTCGATGCTTCAAACGTGATGTTGGTGCACAAGGGAAAGCCAACTCGCGTTGGTTACAAGATCAAGGCAGACGGCACGAAAGTGCGCGTTGCCAAGAGCACCGGAGATGAAATCTGATGACTGCTGCAGTCGCATACCAACCACGCTTGAAGTTGCACTACAACGAAATTGTGCGCGCCGAACTGATTACACAACTCGGCGTTCAAAATGTCATGCAAGTGCCAACATTCGAAAAGATCGTGATCAACATGGGTGTTGGTCGCGCAACTCAGCAGTCGTCGCTTATTGATGGCGCTGTGTCTGACCTCACCGCAATTTCTGGCCAAAAGCCAATCGTCACCAAGTCACGTACATCAATTGCATCGTTCAAGCTTCGCGAGAACCAAGCAATTGGTTGCAAAGTGACGATTCGTGGAGATCGCATGTGGGAATTCCTCGATCGTTTGATCGCTGTAGCGATTCCTCGTATTCGTGACTTCCGTGGTCTCCCAGGTAAGTCGTGGGACGGTCATGGCAATTACACCTTCGGTCTTACTGAGCAATTGGTATTCACCGAAGTGAGCTACGACAAGGTAGACACCACACGCGGTATGGACATCACCATTGTCACCACTGCTAATACCGACCTCGATGGAAAAGCACTTCTTGATGCTTTTGGTTTCCCATTCCGTAAGGGCGAAGAACCAGCATCATCCAAAAAAGCTCGCGGAGCGGCAAAACGCTCAGCCAAGAAGAAGAAGTAAGTAGAGGACCATATGGCAAAGAAATCACTCGTTAACAAGGCGAACAAAACGCCAAAGTTCAAGGTACGCGGTTACTCGCGTTGCCAGAAATGTGGACGCGCGCGTGCTGTGTATCGCAAATTCGGATTGTGCCGCCTGTGCCTTCGCAAGATGGCCCATGCCGGTGAAATCCCTGGTTTGACCAAGGCAAGTTGGTGATTGCGTCATGATGACTGATCCGATCGCCGACATGCTTACGCGCATTCGCAATGCGAATGCTGCAATGAAAGACGAAGTGTTGATGCCTGCCTCAAAGCAGAAGTCAGCGCTCGCTGAAGTGCTGAAAAAAGAGGGATACATCACTGACTTCGGTCTTATCGACAACCCAACTGGTCCGGGTAAGTCGTTGAAGATCGGTCTGAAGTATTCCGATGATCGTAAGCGCACCATTCAAGGTATTAAGCGAGTATCCACACCGGGTCTTCGCGTGTACCGCAATGCAACTGAAGTACCACGCGTGTTGGGTGGTCTTGGTGTTGCTGTCCTGTCCACCAGCCAAGGGCTCATGACCGACCGCGAAGCGCGCCAGCGCAACGTGGGTGGTGAAGTCATGTGCTTCGTTTGGTAAGCGGAAACCAGTAGAGGAAAGAAGTACTTATATGTCACGTATCGGAAATGCAGCAGTCGTTGTGCCTAATGGCGTCGACGTCACTATCGCTGGTCTTTCGCTGACCGTAAAAGGTCCGAAAGGCACGCTGTCACGTGTGTTCCCAACTGGAGTTTCCATCGCTCGCGAAGAAAACACCATTGTGGTCACCCGCGATAACGAAGAGCGCGATTCCCGTGCACGTCACGGTCTGGTTCGCACGTTGGTCAACAACATGATGATCGGCGTAACCGAGGGTTACACCAAGGAACTCGACATCATCGGCGTTGGTTACCGTGCAGAAGCTCAGGGTCCAAGCAAGTTGAAGTTGGCTCTTGGTTTTTCACACCCAGTAGTGGTTGATGCTCCTGAAGGAGTCACATTCGAAGTTCCTGCACAGACGAAAATTATCGTCAAGGGTGCCGACAAAGAAGTTGTTGGTCAAGTTGCAGCGAACATTCGCGAAATTCGCAAGCCAGAGCCTTACAAGGGCAAGGGTGTGCGTTACCTCAATGAAAAGGTCCTGCGTAAAGCAGGCAAGACCGGCAAGAAGTAATCGGGAGATTTGACGACTATGACATCAGTATCTAGCCAGCGCCATGCAGGTCGCTTGCGTCGCCACCGTCGCGTACGTAAGAAGATCACCGGCACCGCCGAGCGTCCACGTCTCGCCGTATATCGCAGCAACAAGCACATCACTGTGCAGTTGATCAACGATCTCGACGGACACACCGTCGCTTCGGCCTCAACTGTTGAACCAGACCAGCGCAAGTTGGGTGGCGGTTCGAACGTTGATGCAGCAAAGCGCATCGGAACACTCGTTGCGCAGCGTGCAAAGGCTGCAGGAGTAACAAAAGTTGTTTATGACCGCGGTGGATTCTTGTACCACGGTCGCGTAGCAGCGGCAGCAGATGCTGCCCGAGAAGCAGGGTTGGAGTTCTAATGACTGACATTTCAAACGCACGCACGACCGAACCAGGTCAGCTCCGCGAGTCACGCGTAGTGCACATCAATCGCGTAGCAAAGGTAGTGAAGGGTGGACGTCGCTTTTCGTTCACCGCACTTGTTGTTATCGGTGACGGTGCAGGCCGCGTAGGTCTTGGTTACGGAAAGGCAAAGGAAGTTCCTTTGGCAATCCAAAAGGGAACCGAAGAAGCAAAGCGCAATTTGTTTAGCGTTGCTCTTGCAGGTTCAACCATCACCCACCAAATTTTGGGAATCAATGGTGCAGGCCGCGTATTGCTGAAGCCTGCTGCTCCTGGTACCGGAGTAATTGCTGGTGGCGCTGCTCGAATCATTCTTGAAGAAGCCGGCATTCATGACGTACTTGCCAAGTCACTTGGTTCGTCAAATGCCATCAACGTTGCTCGCGCAACAATCAATGGTTTGAAGGATCTTCAGAGCCCAGACGAAGTTGCAAAGCGTCGTGGAATTCCTGCTGAGTCTTTCGTTCCTAAAGGTCTCCTTCGTGCGTTCAACGAGCGTAAGAAGTCAAACGGAGGTGCTCACTAGTCATGGCAGCATTCAAAAAACCAGGTCGCACCACACGCGACCGTAAGCCGGCAGCCAAGAAGGCTGCTGCAGAACAACGCGCAGCAGCCGCTGCGTTAAAGGCTGCATCTGGCAATACATCAACTCGCAAAGTAAAGCGTGTGAAGGTTGAGCCAACTGGTGCAACCATCACGGTTACTCAAGTGCGTTCAGAAATCGGCAACAAGCCAAAGAACCGTGCAACATTGCGCGCTCTTGGCCTTCGTCGAATTGGCCACACCAACACATTGCCTGATCGTCCGGAAATTCGCGGCATGATCGCACGTGTTCCACACCTCATTGAAATCAAGGAAGGCAAGTAAGCCATGCGTGTAGATCAACTCGCCCCAGCAAAGGGATCAACGAAGAAGCCAAAGCGCGTCGGTCGTGGTATCGGCGGTAAAGGTGGAAAGACTGCAGGTCGCGGTACCAAGGGTCAGTATGCCCGTAACACCGTGAAGCGAGGCTTTGAAGGTGGTCAGATGCCATTGAAGCAACGCGTACCAAAGTTGAAGGGTTTTAATAACCCGTTCCGCGTTGAGTACTACGCAGTAAACCTCGATGTCATTGAAGCTTTGGGACTTGCAGAAGTAAATCCAAAAGTACTTGTTGACAAGAGCGCTGCTCACAAGAACACGCTGATCAAGGTGCTTGGTCGTGGAAAAATCACCAAGGCTGTCAATGTTTCAGCACACGCTGTATCAAAGACTGCTGAGCAGGCAATTGTTGCTGCTGGTGGCTCTGTGACCATCTTGCCATTGCCGCACAAGGGCCCACGTCCAGCCGCTAAGGGCAACCAGTTCACCAACCGATAGTGATGTCGCGCCGGTTCGCCGGCGCACTTCAAGTACAGGAGTACCCACGATGTGGTCGAATGTGAAGAACATCTTCAAGGTGGAAGACCTTCGTAACAAGTTGTTGTTCACCTTTGCCATGATCGCTTTGTATCGTTTTGGATCAGCGCTTCGTGCTCCGGGTATCGATGCGCAGGCAGTTCGTCAATTGCGCGAAGCATCAGACTCGCAAGGCGCACTGGGATTCTTGAACTTGTTCTCGGGTGGTGCGTTCGGAAGTTTCTCCATTTTCGCCTTGGGAATCATGCCGTACATCACGGCAAGCATCATCATGCAAGTTTTGGGTGTTGTCATTCCAAAACTTGAACAATGGCAGCAAGAAGGCGCAACTGGCCAACGCAAGATCACTCAGTGGACTCGCTATTTAGCAATTGGTATTGCCACCTTGCAAGGCGCTGGACTCACTTTCATTTTCGGCCAAGGAAATGGTTCGGCATTCTTGGGTGCAGCTGCATCAGCTCCAGACGTTGTGTTGTTGGATCCATTCATGCCTCGAGCATTACTTGTCATCCCAACACTTGTTGCAGGTACTGCACTGCTCATGTGGATTGGTGAATTGATTAGTCAGCGTGGAATTGGTAACGGAATGTCCATGTTGATTTTTGCTTCGGTTGTCAGCGGTCTTCCGTACAACTATTACTCGCTCTTGCAAAGCAAGAAAACCATCACGTTTATCGTGCTTGTTGCAGTATCGGTTGGAATTTTGTTCGCGGTCGTTCGTGTCGAACTTGGCAGTCGCCGAATTCCAGTGCAATTCGCCAAACGTGTGGTGGGTCGCAAGCAATATGGTGGCCAGAACACATACATTCCATTGAAGGTAAACCAGGCCGGAATCGTGCCAATTATCTTTGCCAGCTCGGTTCTGTTGTTGCCAGTGCTGTTGTCAAACATGCTCGGCAGTGGTGAGGGATGGCGCGGTTCTATTGCCTCATTTGTGAACAACTATTTGGTCAACAGCCAAAACATGTTGTACATCGCCATCTTTTTCTTGCTAATCATCGCGTTCGCTTACTTTTATAACTCCATTGCTTTTGACCCCATTCGTCAAGCAGATCAACTGCGTAAGCAGGGTGGATTCATTCCTGGAATTCGTCCTGGACCGCAGACGGAAAGCTTCTTGGCAAAAACCGTTAACCGCATCACGCTCCCTGGAGCAATGTTTGTTGCCTTTATCGCCATCTTGCCGTACATCATTTTGTGGGTAGGCGATGTGCAGTCATTCCCGTTTGCTGGAACCACTGTGCTCATTGCAGTTGGTGTAGCACTTGAACTGATGCGCCAAATTGACAGTCAGTTGATGCAGCGCAACTACGAGGGTTTCTTGAAGTGACGTTTCCTCTTTAGGAAACACATTTCAGGATTTTCACGAAAGAATCACCGCCATGTCGAATGCAATTCGCATCATCATGCTCGGCCGTCAAGGCGCAGGCAAAGGCACTCAGTGCGTGCGCATCGCTTCCGAATTTGGTGCGCCACATATTTCAACGGGTGAAATGTTGCGCGCGGCAGTGCGCAAAGACTCACCGCTTGGTCGCGTCGTGAAAGAAGTACTTGACAAGGGTGAGCTCGTCAACGACGAACTCATGATCAGCCTGGTGCAAGGTCGCATTGGCGAAGAAGATGCACGCGTGAATGGTTTCATTTTGGATGGCTTTCCGCGAACGGTTGCTCAGGCACAGGCGCTTGACCACATCAGCGAAGTTCGCCCAATTGACATGGTCATCGACCTTGAGGTGAAACGTGAATTGGTGTTGAGTCGATTGTCGGCTCGACGCGTCTGCGAGCAGTGCCAAGCCAACTACGTGGCTACTGGCGATGAAGCGAACCCATGGATTTGTGAGAAGTGTGGTGGATCAGTGGTGCAGCGAGCCGATGACACCCCCGAAGCCATTAATCACCGCCTAGACCTGTACGACGCCATGACCGCGCCATTGGTGGCCTATTACAAAGACCAGAACAAACTGGCTGTAGTTGATGGTCTTGGCACCCCTGATGAGGTATTTACCCGCCTCCGCACGGCTGTCGCCGGAATGAAGAATCGCTAGTCATGACCCTGCCGAATTCACCCATCTCCTTGTGTTTTGGGGTTTTGGGGCAGGGGAATGCGGCGGTAGCATAACCCTTCGCCTTTTGGAGGGATTTCCTTCCGACTGGCTCGTATGTCCGTGTGTTTGAGGAGAAAGCC
>CANKUF010000004.1 GCA_947486675.1 Acidimicrobiaceae bacterium | reverse complement strand
ATTCAGTTGACTGATGCGCTGCTCATTGGTGCGAATGCGGGAACAGTGGACGGAGTTGTGAGCGACATTGAACGCCACGACACGGGAACACCGATGGGTTGGTTGCAGACTGTTGTTGAACTGACGCTGAAGCGCTCGGACGTAGGAACTGAATTACGCAACTGGTTGAAGGGCATAGTGTCGTGAACACGCTAAAAGTAACGATTGATCCACAAGAAGTAGGCATGAGTGCAGAGCGACTTGCGCTTATCGATACGTATTTCAAGGATTATGTAGACGACGGACGTTTGCCTGGGTATCACGTTGCCGTTGCTCGCTACGGACAGATTGTGTACAGCAGCACATACGGCATGCGTGATGTTGAAGCGAAATTACCTATTGAGCAAGACACGGTGTATCGAATTTTCTCCATGACGAAGCCGATCACTTCGATTGCGATCATGATGTTGATTGAAGATGGAAAATTGCAACTCACTGATGCGGTCAGCAAGTTCATTCCATCGTTTGCCGATACCAAGGTTTTTGTTTCTGGTACTGCAGAGAATCCAGTCACAGTGCCAATGAAAGCACCAATGCAGGTGTGGCATTTGATGAGCCATACCTCGGGACTGACCTACGGATGGAATTTTTGGGACGAAGTAGATGCGTCATATCGCATTGCCGAAGCAAAGTTTCTTGCAGAGAATCCAAACCCAACTCTTGAAGAGGTATGTGACCGCTATGCAAGCCTTCCGCTGGAGTTTGAGCCAGGTACGTCGTGGAACTACAGCGTGTCGACTGACGTTCTTGGTCGAGTCGTTGAAGTTGCATCTGGGATGAATCTTGAAGATTTCTTCCAGACCAGAATCCTGAAGCCACTTGGCATGCACGACACCGGATTTTTCGCTCCAACCGAAAAGCATTCACGTTTAGCGGCCTTGTATTCATTTAGCGCCACTGATGCAAAGAAGACCCGACTCGAAGAAATGGGCAATCGCTGGCTCAGCCGTCCATCGATGCTTTCTGGTGGTGGTGGGCTCGTGTCTACTGCCTATGACTATTGGCAGTTCATGCAAATGTTGGAAAACGGTGGTGTGCTCAATGGGGTCAGACTGCTGTCGCCAAATTCAATTGATCAAATGACGCTGAACCACCTACCAAACAATCAAGACATCACGTCGTTTGGAATGACGCTTGGTTGGGACCAGTGGTATTCGGGTCTTGGATTCGGGCTCGGTTTTGCGGTGGTCACCGATCAGGCAAAAGCAAAAACACCATGTTCAACAGGAACGTTCAGTTGGGGTGGAATGGCCAGTACCGCGTTTTGGATTGACCCTGTTGAAGAAATTTCGGTCATGTTTTTTACACAACTGATGCCGTCAACGAGTTACGAGATTCGACCGTATTTGCGCACGCTTGTGTATGGCGCGATTACTGAGTAACACGCACGAATGAATTGGGTTCGTCAACAACGAATCCGTGTTCGTCAACTACAACTTCAACATCGCTGTTTAGCGCAAAACTGAAGTAGCGCCATGCGTGTTCACCTACTCGGGTATACAACTGTGGCTTCACCACAACGGCAAGTGTTTCAATATCAATAGTGATCACATTTTGTTGCGCGCTGTGACCAACAAGCAGTGGCAAGCGGCGAATAGGGATCACGTTGGTAAACGGCGTTCCACGCAGGTCAATGTCGACGCAGCCGTCTAACTCGGTTCGATGAGCGCCATTCATTTCACCCCACCTGCCATGCCCGTCGGTTGCTAGCCAAAGGTCGGGCTCTTCCAAGTCGCGAAACAATAAGAACTGCTGCACCATCCACGTTGCCGACATGCGAATAACAAATTGAGCATTGTCGGCGCCAAGAGTTCCATTGGCTGTCCAACCTTCGTTTTCCCACTGCACACTCACGGTGCTTTCGTGAGCTCCATCGACAGATTTCCAGGTGGCGCTATGACCCGATGGTCCAAGTGCGGGGTAGTTCACCATGGCTACAGCCTGTCATGCGGCGATACCGTTCAGACAGATGATTCCACTGCATGAGGCTCAAGAAATGGTGTTGGCAGGCTGTTTGCCATTGACGCCGGTGCAAGTTGCCTACACGGAAATGACCGGCAGGGTTTTGGCTCAAGACGTAGTTGCCACAGAAGATGTTCCGCCGTTTTCTAACACCGCAGTAGATGGTTATGCCGTGCGCGCAGCGGATACTGAACAAGTACCCGTCGAGCTTCGCGTTGTCGACACGCTGGCCGCAGGCGCAGAACCAAAAATTGCAGTGAATGCTGGCGAAGCAATTCGCATTATGACGGGTGCGCCAATGCCACAAGGTGCAGATGCAGTAGTGATGGTGGAAGATACGCAGCGAGTTGGTGAAACGCATGTCCTCATTTCACGTGGCGCAAAAGTTCACGACGGTGTTCGTGACGCGGGAAGCGACGTGCACGCAGGTGAAACAGTGTTTGTTCCCGGCACGGTGTTGAACGCTGCAGGTATTGGTGTGCTTGGCAGTGTGAATGCTCGAACCGTGCGCGCCTTTCCTCGCGCGCGAGTTGCATTGTTGTCAACAGGGGATGAATTAGTTGTCGATGGCTCGCCATTGCGCATTGGGCAAATTCGTGAAAGCAACCTGACCATGTTGGACTCGATGATTGCTGCAACGGGTTGCGAAGTGATCAACCTTGGAGTGGTGCGCGACGACGAAGCAGAACTTGAACGAGTGTTTCGCGATGTCGTAGAGCGTTGCGATGCCATTGTGACAAGCGGTGGAGTAAGCATGGGCGACTTCGATGTGGTGAAGGCTGTGTTGTCAAAGATTGCCACTATGCAATGGATGCAAATGGCGATTAAACCGGCAAAGCCATTTGCCTTTGGTCAGTTGCAGTCGAGTGATGGCCGCACCATTCCTATCTTTGGTTTGCCAGGTAACCCAGTGAGCTCGCTTATTAGTTATGAATTGCTCGCACGTCCTGCACTGCGCAAAATGATGGGCCACACCGAACACTTGATGCGTCCTGCTATTCACGCAGTGCTTGATTCTCCGTTGAAGCGCAAGCAAGACGGCAAGATTCACTTCATGCGTGTCTTCGGCGAGTTTGCCGAAGATGGCCGCTTGCACGTGCGTGATTCTGGACCGCAGGGAAGCCATCAATTGGCAAGCACTGCAATGGCTAATGGGCTTGCACAAGTGCCCGATGGCAATGGTCTGCAGGCCGGTGACAGCGTTGCTGTCTACCTGCTTGGCTGACGGTATAACGGGCGCGAACCCTAGGCTGAGCCCGTGGAATTGATTGACCCGTTCGGCCGAACTGTGCGCGATTTGCGCATTTCGATTACCGATCGCTGCAATTTCCGCTGTACCTATTGCATGCCTGCAGAGGGAATGAAATGGCTGCCTCGCGAAGAGGTGCTGACGTATGAAGAACTGCATCGCGTAGCCAGCATCTGTGTTTCGCACTTTGACGTGGACGGCATTCGTCTTACTGGTGGCGAACCAACTATGCGTGCGCACTTTCCTGTGCTGATCAACAAACTTTCTGCATTGCACGTACCGGCAACGGCAAATTCGCCGCGCGCCGGAAAGCCAATCGATTTGGCGGTTACAACCAACGGCGCAACGTTGCGCTTGATTGCACAAGATCTACATGATTCTGGACTGCGCCGCATCAACATCAGCCTTGACACGTTGAAGAAGCAGCGCTTCCTGGAAATGACTCGCCGCGACGAACTTGAACACGTGCTCGATGGAATTGATGCCGCCATTGCTACTGGCTTCTCACCAGTGAAAATCAATGTTGTCGTGCAGCGCGGAATTAACGACGACGAAATTGTTGACCTTGCAACGTTTGGTCGCAACAAGGGAGTCGAAGTTCGTTTCATTGAGTACATGCCACTGGATGCTGATGGCACGTGGCAGAACAGCCAAGTGGTTGGTCAAGACGAAATTGTGGAAACCATTGCCAAGGTGTATCCACTTGAACTTGTTCCTGCGCGTGGGGCAGCACCAGCAGACCGTTGGCGTTACTTGGACGGCTTGGGAACAGTTGGAGTTATTCCATCGGTAACCAAACCATTCTGTGGTGATTGTGATCGCGTACGACTAACAGCCGATGGCCAGTTCCGAACATGTTTGTTCTCGACAACCGAATTTGATTTGCGCAAACTGTTGCGCAACGGTGCAAGCGACGATGACATTGCCGCAGAAATTAAGCGCGCGGTTGGCACGAAGTGGGCGGGGCACAACATTGGCAATGTCACCTTCGTCCGTCCACGACGTTCCATGAGCCAGATTGGCGGATGAACATGGGTAACACTCCAGAGTTCACGCACCTCGATGAGTCGGGTAATGCACACATGGTGGATGTGACGGCGAAAAGTGCAACCGCACGACGTGCAGTTGCACGATGCACGGTGAATATGAAGCCAGAAACTGCCGCAGCAATTGCGAGCAAAGACATTCCTAAAGGCGACGTGATTGCCGCCGCACGAATTGCCGGCATCATGGCCGCTAAGCGCACGAGCGACATGATTCCGTTGTGTCACCCGCTGCAGATTGGCGCAGTGCGCATCGACTTCGAAGTGGGCGACACCTTCGTGGCCATCGAGGCTCAGGTAGACACCGTGGATCGCACGGGAGTGGAAATGGAAGCCCTGCATGCTTGCTCGGTCGCTGCCCTCACCATTTACGACATGTGCAAGAGCGCCGATAAGGCAATGTCCATAGAGGGCTTGGCCCTGTGGGAAAAGACGGGTGGCAAAAGCGGCCCCTACAAGCGGGCTGCCAGCCAATAATCTGGCTAAAAATGGGGTCGTTCACCCCGAGTTGCCCGTTTTGTAGCAATTCTGTAATACAATTACGGACTCATGAGCAAATTGATTCTTCTCATCGTGGGTGCCGCTTGGCTTGCTGTCTTGCTCCCACCTTTGGTTCGTGCGCGACTCAATGGTTCGCCAGCCAACTCGGTTACCAACTTCCGTCGTCAGTTGAATCACCTCGAAAGTGCTGGCGGTCGTTATCCGCAGCAACAACTTCGTGGCATGGCTCGTCCACTCGCTCCAACCCAACAGCGTCCTGCCGGTCGCGCACCGCGCCCAGCCGCTTACGGTTCAATGACTGGGGCACTTGTTCGCCAGTCCAGTACTCGTCCGCAATATCGCCCACAGCAAGTTTCAGCTCAAGCCATGGCGCGCCAGAAGCGTCAGAACTTGGTATTCGGTCTTGCCGGAACTAGCGCCGCATCGTTGATGCTTGGCGTGGCAACGGGGTCGAGCGCATTTGTGTACACCTTCATTCTCAGCCTGCTGGCCCTCGTTGGCTATTGCTACGTACTGGTGCAAATGCGAGTGAAGCGCGACAACGAGCGTTACCTTTCGCAGTTCCGTAGCAACTACTAATTCGCGACTCGTCAGCCCTGTGGCTTGGAGCCACGAACCCCTTGCCCGCTAATGTTTTTCGCGGGGGTACATCAACATGTCGATGACATTTCTAGAAGCAAACGCCACAATTACTGGCCCAGGTCAAATTTTTGAGTTGATTGATGCAGAAGTGCGTGGCGTGAAGATGAGGGTATTCAAGAATGCGCCAGCGCACCTTGGACAACTGTTTGCTGGTTCTCGCGCCCATGGCGACAAGCCGTTCCTGGTGTACGAAAATGAAACCTTTACGTTTGCTCAGGCAGCAGATCACATTGATGCGCTTGCTTCGCTACTCGTAAACACATATGGCGTAAAAAAAGGCGACCGTGTTGCAGTTGCCATGCGCAACTTCCCTGAATGGGTCATGTCGTTTGCGGCGATCATTTCAGTAGGTGCCATCAACGTGTCCATGAACTCGTGGTGGACAGAAGACGAAATGGATTTCGCGCTTGAAGACTCTGGTGCAACTGTGCTCATTTGCGATCAGCAACGTTTTGACATTGGCGCAGCAAGTTGCGTGAAGAAGAACATCAAAGTGTTGGTGGTACGCGCAGAGAAGCCATTGCCAGCTGGCATTGATAAGTGGGAAGAAGTCTTGCCACTTGGTGACGCGCACCCAGGCGCAGACATTCAGCCAGATGATGACGCCACTATTTTGTACACCTCGGGAACCACAGGACGTCCGAAGGGTGCAGTGTCTACGCATCGTGCTGTCATTTCTTCGCTTATGGCGTTTTCTGCACGCAACAACGTGTTCCTTATGTCGGGAACCAAGCTGAAAGAAGTTGATGGTCCAGAAATTCCAACGTCATTCATTTTGATCGTTCCGCTGTTTCACGTAACGGGTTGTGTTCCCGTAATGATGAGTTGCTTCATTGCTGGTTTGAAATTGGCAATTATGTACAAGTGGGACCCAGAAAAAGCGCTTGAAATGATTGAGCGCGAAAAGATCACCAACTTTGTTGGAGTACCAACACAGAGTTGGGACTTGGTGAACTCACCAGAATTTGAAAAGTACGACACGTCCAGCCTGCGCGCAGTAGGCGGCGGTGGAGCACCATCGCCAACATCACTCGTTGGCAAAGTGAACGACAAGGTGAAGAACGGCAACCCACAGTTGGGTTACGGAATGACCGAAACCAATGCGTTTGGTCCAGCCATTACGGGCTCCGATTACCTGTCACACCCAACCAGCACAGGCCGTGCCACATGGCCAATGATCGTTGAAGTTCGCGACGAAAACTTGAAGCCAGTACCAACAGGGCAGTCGGGTGAAATTTGGTTCTTTGGTCCAATGCTCATTCGCGGTTACTGGAACCGACCAGATGCAACTGCTGAAACCATTGTTGATGGCTGGTTGCGTTCAGGCGACTTGGGTCGCCTCGATGCGGATGGTTACGTCTATGTAGAAGACCGCGTGAAGGACATGATTCTTCGTGCAGGCGACAACGTGTATGGCGCAGAAGTGGAAAGCGCAATTTACGAACACCCTGCAGTGCACGAGGCTGCAGTGTTCGGCGTTCCGCACGAGCGCTTGGGTGAAGAAGTGGGTGTGGCTATTTTGGTGAATGACGGCATGACGTTGACCCCAGAAGAACTGTGGGCTTTCTTGGATGCGAAAATTGCCAAGTACAAGATTCCGACCCAGGTGGTCATCATGACCGAGCCGTTGCCCCGCAACGCTGCCGGCAAGTTCTTGAAGCGCGAGCTACAGCAGCACGTGGTGAAAGGCACCCTGAAGGCCACAAGCCGCTAAGCCCGTATGCACTAGGGTTTCCCCACGTGCCACCAATCGACATCACCCGTGGCGACGGGGTTCGCTACGACGTCGTAGCAATAGGCAATGCCTTAGTCGATGTGATTGCCGCCGTTCCCGATGAATTTTTGGTGAACGAAGACGTTGTTAAAGGCTCAATGACGTTGGTGGATGCGGATCGTTCCGCACACTTGTATTCACGTATTAGTAACCCAACGCAAACCAGTGGTGGTTCTGCTTCGAACACCGCATATGGTCTTGCAAGTTTGGGCGGGCGAGCAGGCTTCATTGGCAAAATTGCAGATGACGAATTGGGTCGTGTGTTCGGTGCCGACATGGACAAAGTTGGCGTTGGCTTTCATCCGGGCGCAACGAGTGCAACCGAGCCAACTGGTCGTTGCATTATTGCGGTAACTCCAGATGGTCAACGCAGCATGAGCACATTTCTTGGTGCGGCATCGTTGCTCGAGCCAGCAGACATTTCGCGCGAAGCGGTGCAGTCTGGTGCAGTGCTGTTTCTTGAGGGATATTTGTTCGATCGCGATGAAGCAAAAGCTGCATTCAAAATGGCATCGAAATATGCACACGAGGCAGGACGCAAAGTTGCATTGACGCTGTCCGATTCGTTCTGCGTAGACCGCCACCGTGCAGACTTCCTTGATCTCATTTTGAACGACATCGACGTGTTGTTCTGCAACGAATTCGAATTGCAGTCGCTGTATCAAACGTCGTATGAAGAATCACTGGAGCAATTGCGCAGTGACTGTGAATTTGGTGCAGTTACTCGTGACAAGCGTGGCTCGGTAGTGATTAACGGTCACGACTTGGTGCACATTGAACCGGAACCAGTTGACTGGGTAATTGACGCAACTGGCGCAGGAGACCAATACGCAGCAGGTTTCTTGTATGGCTTCACGCGCGGTATGGCCATTGAGCATTGCGGTCGACTCGGCTCCATGTCGGCATCAGAAGTGATTACACATGTTGGTCCGCGACCTCTCGTGCAACTCAGCACGCTCATTCCAGAACATCTACGCTCGTAGTTATGGCTAGCAACGATCACGACAACCTCACGGTTTTAGGTACAACGGTTCGCGCTCCAATCGATCATGTTGAAGTGTTTCCGGCACCTGCCGATGTCACGCTCGTTCGATTTACCAGTGACGAAGTGTCATCAATCTGCCCGGTTACTGCGCAGCCAGATATTGCAACCGTGGTTATTGAATACAGCCCCGACAAGTTCTGTATCGAGTCCAAGTCTCTGAAGCTGTACCTCTGGCGCTTCCGCAACATGGCAGTGTTTGCCGAAGCATTGGCTGCCGAAATTGCCAACGAAGTCATGGTGACGGTGAAACCAAACTGGGTGAAAGTGCAACTCACGCAGCATCCGCGTGGCGGAATTGAAGTGCATGCAGTTGCCGAACGCAACCGCTAATTAGTTTTCGTCGGCAGGAACAAACGCAAGTTTCAGATCGCCAAGCTTCACCAATGTTGAAGCCACCCATGCGCCAAGTACGCCAAAGTGTTCGTCCAGCACTTTGCTCGCACCATCAATGAGCGTTTCTTCCGCCAAGTCGTATTGGCCTTCGTAGGTAATTTCGAGTGCGAAGTCGGCAGTTCGTTCCCCATGTGTTGGGTGACTGATCTCAATGGTGATGTTGTCGCGCTCTAATTGCTCGGCGCCAATAGAGGGGCTATTTGGTGCAGCAATGCTGTCAACAATTGAAGGAGCAGGCTGTTCGGCTAAGCGTTGAATGCGAAACACCACTTCAATTTCAATTGCTGGCTGTTGATCGATCTCTTCTTCGATGTACCACTGCCTGTAGGTGGCTTGACTCCAACTTGGCCAGTTCAGTGTGATGTGCGCAACAACTCGAGGAGGCAATCCTTCGCCAGGCAGGCCGTAGGTGGTTTCCCACACCAAGTCACCAAGCAAAATGTCGGACTGAAAGTGTTCTTCAAATGCCTGGCGTTCGAGGTAGGCATTGCTGAATGCATCGCGAAGTGCGCCAATTGCATCGGTAAACACGTGGTCGAGCATGCGTATTTAGGGTACTCGCTAACCTTGTGCCATGTCTTTGGTCCTCCTTGAAATTGCAGATGGTGTTGCCACAATTACGTTGAATAACCCAGATGAGCGCAACACCATGACCGCGCCGATGGTGGCTGAAATTGTTGCCGCGATGGACCGCATTGAAAACGACCCTGCAATTGGGGCACTCGTTGTTACCGGCACTGCGCCTGCATTTTGTGCTGGTGCCAACCTTGGCAACTTGGCCGAAGCCGACGGCGAATCACTTGGTGTTATCTACGAAGGTTTCTTGCGTATTGCTCGCAGCCCATTGCCAACTATTGCAGCGGTTAATGGTGCAGCAGTTGGAGCCGGCATGAACTTGGCCCTTGGTTGCGACGTGCGCATTGCAGCACGACGTGCAAAGTTCGACACACGCTTTTTGCAACTGGGAATTCATCCAGGTGGTGGACACACGTGGATGTTGCGTCGAATTGTTGGACCACAAGTTGCATCGGCTGCCGTATTGTTCGGTGAGATTTACGATGGCGCAGAAGCCGAACGTATTGGACTTGCATACAAGTGTGTAGATGACGACAAGTTGCTTACAACCGCGCATGAATTAGCAAAACGTGCAGCAAGCGCACCACGCGAATTGGTCATTGAAACAAAGAAGACCATTGCCGCAATGGCCGACGTAAACACGCACCCAGAAGCAGTCGCTCGCGAACTGACGCCACAATTGTGGAGCACTCGCCAGCCTTGGTTTGCCGAACGCCTTGCCGCCTTGCAAGCCAAAATCAGCAAGAAATAAGGCTTCGCTCAAGAAAGCGGTCAGTGACTTGCCAGCGTCGCCACGAGGTGTATGTTGGCATCAGTAAGACCTAGCTAGTGGATTTCGTCAGTGTCACAAACACAGAAGGCGGGGGAAGCAATGAGCAAGCGTCACGATCACCGAACAACGGTGTTTCCACCAAAGGTGGAACTTCGGGCACACGCCCACAATGAACGTCATCGAGTGAATTCAGAATTGCACTTGGTGGCAAACATGGTGAGCAATGGTGTCGAACCCGAAGATGTGGATGAACCAGGTATCGCTTGGAAAGGAATGCATCATCATGATGCAGAGATTGGCCGTGAGCAATCACGTCGCCAACAGTTCAAGCACTGGAAGACAAAACAATGGAAGCGACGCAAAGTTGTTCGTAAACAACGAGTGTTAGAGATGGAACGCCTACGCGAAGTTGCCTAGCAACTTATAGCCAGGTAGTAGATAGCTCTTCGCGGCGTGTTTGCCATTCTTCAATGGTGAATCCGTAGCGCACGTGGTCTTCCCAGACACCATTAATTTCAAGGAACCTCTCGCTGGTTCCTTCGTTGCGTAACGCAAGCTTTTCCACAACACGATGACTGGATGCGTTGCGCGGAATGATGCACACTTCAATGCGGTGCAGGCGAAGTTCGTCGAATGCAAACTTGGCGAGTACCAACACTGCTTCAGACATGTAGCTGTTGCCGGCTTTCGCCTCGTCTATCCAGTAACCAATCGTGCCGCTTTGCATGGCGCCGCGCACAACGCCGTTCAGGTTGACTTCGCCAGCAAACACGTTGTTCACAAATAGACCCAAGCAGTATGCATTTCCTGCTTGGCGTTCTCTGTCGCGCGCCGCGCAGCGGTGGGTGAATGCATCACGACTGATGGCTGGGTCGGCAGCTGTGATGAGTGGCAATGGCTCCCACTTAGTGAGCCATTCACCATTGCGTAAGCGAACTTCGCTCCACGCTTCAAAATCGGTGGCCACAAGCGGACGCAACATAATGCGACGACCAAACAAACGCAGTGGTCCGTTCGAGGAAATGATTCCTGCAGGGTGACCGATAGGTCGCGAGTAGCCGCTCACGACAGACCCAATTCGTCGCGCACTAATCCGTCGAGCAAGTTATTCACCGACACCATAATTTCAGGAATTCGTAGCTTGCGCATAACACCCACCAATACGCAGCATCCGCCCACAATGACGTCGGCACGGTCGGCGGGAAGGCCGGGGTTGAACTTGCGATTGGCCAGTGTTTCGGTGGCAAGGGTTCTAAACACTTCCTCAACATTTTCGCGTGTCATGCGCACACCGTGAAGCGCTGTTGCATCAAATTCCTGAAGCCCAATTTCTACTGCAGCAATGGTGACGATGCTGCCTGCAACGCCAACTACACGAGTGGCACTCAATACCTCTGGGTGATCGCGAATGAGGTCGTCCATGAAGTCGGTGACCAGACCAATGGCGTTTGTCAGTTCTTCTGGGCGAGGTGGGTCGTGACTCAGGTGGCTTTCGGTGAGCACCACCGTGCCAACAGGAAAACTTACGGTGTGTTGCAGAGTCTTTTCACCGATCATGATTTCGGTACTGCCACCACCAATATCGATAACCAGTGTGATGCCATCGTGAGCAGGCAAGTGCGACAGCGCTCCTGAATATGCCAAGCGACCTTCTTCGGTGCCCGCAATGATGAGCGGGCGAGTGCCAAGCACTGCTTCAGCTTGATCCAGAAACACCGCAGCGTTTGTTGCGCGACGACACGCTTCGGTTGCCGTAACGCGAACCGCGCCAACTCCGTGCTGCGCAATGAGGTCTGCATATTGCTGAAGTCGCGCAATGGTTCGCGCGATTGCTTCTTCGTTCAACATGTTGTTGTGCACAACTCCGCGACCTAAACCAGTGACGTGCACTTCGCGCACGATGTCGTTACCTTGCGCATCGGCAATGAGCAAGTTGGTGGAATTCGTGCCAATGTCGATTGCGGCAACTGGCTTTTCAGTTGCACGAATGTATGAACTTCGACTGACACTGAGTTTTTCGGCAACCCAATCGCCAACTGGGTCATTGCCGCCTGCAAGCCACCAACCAAAATGTGCGTGCAAACATTTCACGCCAATACGCGTGCCAGCCACTCCACCAAACGGGCGCGGGCCAGTGTGGTCTGCGGGAATGAGTGCGTCGCGTTCTGCTGCATACCTATCGTGTGCTGCAGCAATGAGCGCCGCATCGAGTTCTGCTTCCACTTGGTTTACAGCGCCGGTTGCTTCAAGGCGACCGATCAATACGTTTTCACGTGCACCGCACAGCCAATACAAAGTTGGCATTGGTGTTCCATCAGGAAGTAACGGTTGATTGCGCAATACGACGGGGTCGCCGTCTAATGCGCGAACGACTACTTCAAACTCGCCTTGCGGAACTCGACCGAGTAACTCGGTGATTCGCGCGATGTCTTCTGCGCTTGGTGCGTTAGAAGAGTTTGACAAGTACAACTACCAACACGGCAATGCCAATGAGAGCGGGAATTGCGCGCTTGGCAATGGTGGATCCTGCGGTATCAAGCAAGTTGAGCGGCGCAACCTCTGGACCATCGATCTTGCGAATAGTTGGCTGCTCACTTGGCGCAGGTGTTGTTTCAGCAACAACGGGTGCACTTGGTGCAGGTGCAGCAGAAATGAGTTGGTTCAAGTTTTCAGAAAACTGAGCAAGCAACTTGTCGCTTACGTCGGCAAGAGCACCGCGGCCGAACTGTGCAACTTTTCCTGAAATAGACAGTTCGGTATGCACGGCGCATTTTGTTGACGTTGGTGTAACTGAAGTGAGTTCGGCGGTGATGATTGCTGAGGCATTGCCCTTGCCGGTGGTGTCACGACCTTCACCTTTCAGCGATGCTTTGTGTGCCACATCATCGCGCGACACAAAACTGGCTTGTCCTTTGAACTGCGCAAGAATTGGGCCCACCTTGATCTTCACTTGACCGCGGTACGTGTCGCCTTCAATTTCGGTGAGTTGTGCGCCAGGAAGACACGGCGCAATGCGCTCTAGGTCGGTGAGGATTACCCATGCTTCGGCGACAGGAACATTAACGACGAATTCGTGATTGAGATCCATGGTTAATTGCCTCGACTTTCGTGAATGATTTTCGCTACGCGTTCGATGTCTTCAACATGATCAACATCGATTCCCGAGCCAGTACAGGGTACTTCAGCAACCAGTTCAGGATGACTGCGGAGCAATGATCGGGCACCTTCATCTCCGGTTTTTGGAACAAGTGCAAAAAATTCTGCGTGCAGTTTCACGGGGTTTGCGCGCACGCCTGCATATGTTGCGACGGCTAGTGGGGAAGTGGAGTGAGCGACTGCAGTCCAAGCCGACGGAGGAATGCACGGCTGATCGCCAAGACCAATGACCACCGATTGCAATCCACGCTCGTTTGCCCATTGCAATGCACGTTGTACCGAGCTGGCCATTCCGGTTGCCCACTCTTCGTTGTGCAAGTAGGTGACCGCTTCAGAGGCTTCATGACGAGGCAATTCGACCGACCCCCATACGACAGCGACAGGGCCGATATTGGCCGCTAGCGCGCTCTGGAGGGCCCATTCGTAGACGGTTTTGCCAGCAACGGCAGTGAGCAATTTGTGGTGCAAACCACCGAACCGTGAACCCCCTCCGGCGGCCAACAGCACCACACCGACAGGCGGGTTTTTGCTAGTTGGAGCGGGCATGACCCCATGTTTACAGGCTTTGGCAGTACCGACCCTCTCGAAACCCTGTATGACCCAAATATTACAGTTCTGTGACATAGACTGTTACACAGTTGACATATAGCGAGTCCCCTCGCAAGCACTGCCCCCACATCCGAACCAACCGCCCCCCGGTTGGTTCGCCTACCAAGGAGCCACAATGTCACGCACCACCAAACT
>CANKUF010000003.1 GCA_947486675.1 Acidimicrobiaceae bacterium | reverse complement strand
AGACATGCGATCGCAAGCGAAGATGATTTCATACGGGCTTGCGTATGGCATGGAAGCATTCGGTTTGAGTCAACGACTTGGTGTAGGTGTGGGTGAAGCAGGCGAGATTCTCGATGCGTACTTTGCAGCTTTTCCAAACGTGAAGCAGTACATGGATGACACCATTGCAGAAGCGCGAACCAAGGGATATACCGAAACGCTGTTTGGTCGACGTCGACAAATTGCAGAATTGAATAATCCCAATTTCCGTATTCGTCAAGCTGGAGAACGCCAAGCAATGAATGCAGGTATTCAAGGGCTTGCTGCAGACATTTTCAAGATCGCGCTCGTTCGAATTGATAATGCGATAGCCAAAGCAAAACTACAGAGCACCGTTATTTTGCAAGTGCATGACGAGGTCATTGTGGAATGCCCAACGTCCGAACGCGACAAGGTAAACGAGATTGTGCTTCACGAAATGAAGAATGCCGCAGTTCTGAAAGTTCCGCTTGAAGTGAATGCTGCTTGGGGAGATAGCTGGGCATCGGCCAAGGCGTAACGATATGGCCGATAGAGAGCATTGGTTTGAAGATTTAGCGAGTCACATGAAGGCTGCGTACCTGAGATACTCCTTTACTAAAGGCACAGTTCAAGAAGTTGATTACATTTTGGAAGCCACTCGCGCATCTGCTGGCAGTTCTTTTATCGATGTGGGCTGCGGGCCTGGCCGTCACAGTTTGGAACTTGCGCGCAGGGGTATGCACGTTCGCGGAATTGACGTAAGTCAAGACTTCGTCGACATCGCCCAACAGCGCGCTGCTGAAGAATCATTGACAAACGCAGAATTCATTCGTCTTGATGCCCGTTCGCTCCGTGATGAAGCAGATCTGCATCAACGTTTTGATTTCGCAATCTGTTTGTGCCAGGGAGCTTTTGGTTTAATGATTGACGATCGACAAGATGTCCAAATTCTGAAAGGTATTCGTAAGTCCTTGAAGCCAAACGGTCTGCTGGTGCTTTCAGCCTTCAACGCCTATTTCTCGGTCAAGCACCACGACGGTGCAGATTTTGATGTGTTGGGCGGTGTGAGCCACGAAACAACAGACATTCGCAATGACCTGGGCGAAGTGAAAAACGTTGATTTGTGGACAGGTTGCTATACGCCACGTGAGTTGCGATTGGTTTTTGACGTGGCGGGTTTCGACATTGAGAACATCTCGAGCGTGGAGCCAGGGTGCTATTCCGCTGCCAGTTGCAGCACCGAATTGCCTGAATTCCTGGTTATCGCCAAGTCCAGATAGGGCAGTCGCTGGTAGCGTGATTTCCCTGTCCTACCGCCGGTAGGGCCTCTCGCAAGAGGGACCATCTCTCCTATCCACCGAAAGTACGTATTCATGTCAGATCTACAAACAATGCAATCCCCACCAATGGGAACCTTCGACTCAGAAGGAAATTACACACCGCGCCAAATTACAGAGCGTGATCTTTCGCAGTCATTTGCTGACGCGATTAGCGGAACACTCGTTGAACTCAAAGACGGACAACTCGTTACTGGAACAGTTGTACGCATTACCCGTGACGAAGTACTCGTCGAGATTGGTTACAAGACCGAAGGCGTAATCCTCGCCCGCGAATTGTCAATCCGTAACGACATCGATCCGCACGAGATTGTGAAGTTGGGCGAGAAGATTGAAACTCTTGTTCTTACTCTCGAAGACAAAGAGGGTCGTTTGTTGCTCTCCAAGAAGCGTGCGCAATACGAGCGCGCTTGGGGCGACATTGAAAAAGTTAAAGCAGCAGACGGAACCGTTGAAGGTTTGGTCATCGAAGTTGTTAAGGGCGGACTCATCGTGGACATCGGTCTTCGCGGATTCCTTCCTGCATCACTTGTTGAGCTACGTCGTGTTCGTGACTTGGCTCCATACATTGGCCAGCGCATCACGGCAAAGATTCTTGAGCTTGACCGCAATCGCAACAACGTTGTGCTTTCGCGCCGTACATTGCTCGAGCAGAATCAGCGTGGAGCACGTGACGAGTTCTTGACCCACCTCAAGGTTGGCGAAGTTCGCACAGGTCGCATTTCAAGTGTTGTTGCGTTCGGTGCATTCGTTGACTTGGGCGGCATGGATGGACTCATCCACGTTTCTGAATTGTCATGGAAGCATGTTGACAACCCAACAGCAGTGGTCAACATCGGCGACGAAGTAACCGTCAAGGTTCTCGAAGTGGACATGGACCGCGAGCGCATCAGCCTGTCATTGAAGGCAACTCAGCAAGACCCTTGGCAAGAATTTGCTAACGGTCACCAAGTTGGTCAATTGGTTTACGGCCGTGTTACCAAGTTGGTTCCATTCGGTGGATTCGTACAAGTTGGAGATGGAATTGAAGGCCTCGTGCACATTTCCGAAATGTCGGCACACCATGTTGAAGCTCCAGAACAAGTTGTTACTCCGGGCGAAGAGTTGTGGGTCAAGATCATCGATCTCGATCTCGCTCGCCGTCGAATCAGCCTGTCCATTAAGCAGGCTGCTGAAGGTGGAGAACTCGCCGAGGAATACCGCGGACAGTTCCAGGTTGACGATCAGGGCAACTGGGTCGGTGGCGATGACAGCGCACGCGAAGCAGCGTGGTCTGAATATTTCGACACAGCAGCACCGGCTGAAGCTCCAGCTGGCGCTCCAGCCGAAGTAGCAGCAGAAGTTCCTGCTGTTGAACCAGAAGCTCCAAGCGCATAGTTTTCTGTAGTTGCGCTCGTCAGGGGGCGAGCGCAACTCAGAAGTTCATTGGAGACGTATGAAATTGATTGGGCTAACAGGCGCAATTGGATCTGGAAAGTCTTCCGTGTCTGCGCTGTTCGAGCGCAAGGGAGCAATCATCATTGATGGTGATGGCATTGCTAAGCAGCTGCAACAAAAGGGTTCGACAACGTTGCAGAAAATGGTTGATGAGTTCGGAGACATCTTGCTCGAATCCGGAGAGCTCGATCGTGCAAAAGTTGCAAAATTGGTATTCGGTGATGCAGAGATGTTGAAACGCCTGAATGCAATTATGCATCCGGCAATAGGCATTGAAATTCTGCGACAGATTGAATTAAACATGACTACCGACAACGTGGTGGTGCTGGATATGCCTTTGTTGGTGGAGAACCCACGGGATGGTATGTCTGGTCTTGTGGTTGTCGACGTTGATCCTGAAGTTGCAATTGCTCGACTTGTGCAGTTTCGGAACATGAACGAAGAAGATGCCAGACGACGAATGGCGAGTCAGGCCAGTCGTGAAGATCGTTTGAAAGTTGCCGATCGAATTATTGATAACAGTGGCAACCCGGAAAGTCTTGGTTCGCAAGTTGATGACGTTTGGGATTGGTTCGCCACGTTGCCAAATGCACAACAGGGTGCAGGCGCACTCACGCAAAAGAGTACATAGTGACAGTAGATAACCAACTGTTTCATGTGGTGTCTGATTACCAACCTGCAGGGGATCAACCTAAAGCGATTGCGCAGCTGACAGAGGGAATCAATCGTGGCGACAGGTTTCAAACGTTGCTTGGAATTACCGGTTCTGGAAAGTCGGCAACTGTTGCATGGACCATCGAACAGGTGCAGCGACCAACGCTCATCCTTGCCCCGAACAAAAGCCTGGCAGCACAATTAGCCCAGGAAATGAAAGAGTTCTTCCCAAAGAATCGCGTTGAATATTTCGTAAGTTATTACGACTATTACCAACCAGAGGCGTACATCGCATCGAGCGACACTTTTATTGAAAAGGATTCCTCGGTTAACGACGAAATTGATCGGTTGCGACATTCGGCAACTGCTGCGTTGCTGACTCGACGCGACACCATTGTTGTTGCTTCGGTGAGCTGCATCTATGGAATGGGTAACCCAGAGGAATATCGGGGCAACCTGTTGGAGCTTCACGTTGGTGTTGATTACGACCAACGCAGCCTGCTTCGTCGACTTGTGGACTTGCAATATGACCGCAATGACATGACACTTGGTCGCGGAAATTTTCGTGTTCGTGGCGACACTATTGAAGTTCAACCCGCCTACGACGAAACGGTCACTCGCATTGAAATGTTTGGCGACACGGTTGAGCGAATCACCATTGTCGATGCGTTAACTGGTGAAACCGTAAACGACATGAGCGAAGTGCTGATTTTTCCTGCCACTCACTATGTTGCTGGCGATGAACGTATGCGTAAAGCAGTAGTTGGTATAGAGCACGAGTTGCAAGTAC
Organism: Acidimicrobiaceae bacterium; assembly: GCA_947486675.1. Classification (GTDB taxonomy): domain Bacteria; phylum Actinomycetota; class Acidimicrobiia; order Acidimicrobiales; family Ilumatobacteraceae; genus UBA3006. The sequence goes on along the minus strand of CANKUF010000003.1, from coordinate 10,137 downwards.
GCCTGAAGCAATTTGAAACAGAAGGCAAATTGTTGGAGGCTCAGCGTCTACGGATGCGCACTCAGTACGACTTGGAGATGATTGCAGAGGTCGGTTTCTGTAACGGAATCGAAAACTATTCAATGCACATTGACGGACGTTCGCCGGGAGAGCCTCCGTTTACCTTGCTTGACTACTTTCCTGACGATTACTTGCTGGTCATTGACGAGAGTCACGTAACTATTCCACAATTACACGGTCAGTTTGCTGGTGATCGCAGTCGCAAAGCGAATCTGATTGAGCACGGGTTTCGATTGCCATCGGCTGCAGATAATCGCCCTCTGCAATTCGAAGAGGCGATGCAGCGGATCAATCAATGCATTTTCCTTTCGGCGACTCCAGCCAAATTTGAGATCGCAACAAGTCAGCAAGTGGTCGAGCAAATTGTTCGTCCTACGGGCCTAGTTGACCCTGAAGTAATTGTGCGCCCTACCAAAGGTCAAATTGATGACATCATTGAAATGGTCAACGGCAGAGTTGAAGTGGGCGATCGTGTATTGATTACGACGCTGACGAAGAAGATGGCAGAAGACCTGAGCGAGTACCTGCTTGAACAAGGGCTGAAGGTTCGTTATTTGCACTCCAATATCGACACGATTCAAAGAATCGAAATCCTGCGTGCTCTTCGCTTGGGCGAATTCGACGTGCTTGTTGGCATCAACTTGCTTCGTGAAGGATTGGACTTGCCGGAAGTTTCGCTTGTGGCAATTTTGGATGCCGACAAGGAAGGATTCCTGCGAAGCGAAACATCCCTTGTTCAGATGATTGGACGCGCCGCCAGAAACGTCAATGGTCAGGTAGTGATGTACGCCGATAAGCGAACGCCTTCAATGGATCGCGCAATTGGCGAAACTCAACGCCGCCGAGAGAGACAAATCGCCTACAACAAAGAACACAACATCAATCCTCAAACCATTCGCAAGGCGGTTGGCGACATTCTCTCCGTGCTGCGACCGTCGGAAGGCTCGTTGTCTACCGCAAAGAGCGGAAGGCGTGACCGCGAGCGCGAAAAGGTGGTGAACGAATTGCGCTCGTTGCCACAGCAGGAACTCGGTCGATTAATCCAGACTCTTGAGGAAGAAATGAATCTTGCGGCGTCGGAATTGAAATTTGAATATGCAGCTCGCCTACGAGACGAAATGAAAGATTTGCGACGCGAACTACGCGACGCGAAGTAACCGCAAAGTAGTCTGCTTGCCATGCCTCCAGCGAAAAAGAAGCCTGCGTATTCGCCTGGCGTAATCTCGGTTCGGGGTGCGCGCGAGCACAACCTGAAAAACATCAATGTTGAGGTTCCACGCGACAAACTGATTGCGCTTACGGGACTGTCGGGGAGCGGAAAAAGCAGCCTGGCTTTTGACACCATTTATGCCGAAGGCCAACGCCGATATGTCGAGTCTCTGAGCGCGTATGCCCGCCAGTTCCTTGGCCAAATGGATAAGCCCGACGTAGACGTGATCGAGGGATTGTCGCCAGCTATTTCGATTGACCAGAAGACCGCCTCAAAGAATCCTCGTTCAACTGTTGGAACGATTACGGAGATCTATGACTACCTGCGATTGTTATGGGCGCGAATTGGTATTCAGCATTGTCCTAAAGACGGCATTGCGTTGCAGCGCCAGACGCCACAACAAATTGTTGATCGAGTTTTGGAGCTTCCATCTGGAACGCGGTTTCAAGTGCTGGCGCCAGTTGTGCGTGGACGAAAAGGCGAGTACGAAGGTTTGCTTGGAGAACTTCTTGCACAGGGTTATTCACGCGCGCGAATCGACGAACAAGTTGTTGACATATCAGAATTCTTAAAGAAGGGCGACAAACTCGCTCGTTACGAGAACCACAGTATCGACATCATCGTCGATCGACTTGTTCAAAAGGCGGGAATCAATCGTCGTCTGACCGACAGCCTCGAGACCGCGCTAAAGCTTGCTGACGGTGTTGCAGGAATTGAAATCATGAGCGGCAAGACCGATGAACAAGGCGAGGTCATTACGTTCAGCCAGCACATGGCGTGCCCCAAGTGCAGTGCAAGTTTTGACGAACTCGCACCGCGAAATTTTTCATTTAACTCTCCGTTTGGTGCTTGCGAAACGTGTCTTGGCTTGGGCACTCGTTACGAAGTTGAAGAAGAGCTCGTCGTTCCGGACCCGGAGCTTTCGATTCTGCAAGGAGCCATAGCTCCGTGGCGTTCAGCCCACACGCAATATTTTCAGCGCATGCTCGAAGCCGTTGCCGAAGAACACTCCATTCCGCTCAATGTGAAGTGGGAAAAACTTTCGGAGAAGAATAAGAACATCATCATGCATGGAGCGGGCGAAGCATTGATGGTGAAATACAAGAATCGTTATGGCCGTTCGCGTGAATACAGTACGTCTTATGAGGGTGTTGTTCCGTGGATCAAGCGTCGACATGAAAGTGCAGAAGGCGAATACTCCCGCGAACAGTTTGAAAGCTACATGCGTGAAGCGCCGTGTAAGGCCTGCAAGGGTCAGCGCTTAAAGCCAGCATCACTTGCCGTAAAAGTGAACGGAAAGAGCCTCAGCGAAATCTGCGATCTTTCAATTGGAAACTCCGCAGAGTTTTTGAAGAGTTTGAAACTTGGCGATCGCGACAAGATGATTGCCGAACGCATTACCAAAGAAATTAATGCTCGTCTTGGATTCTTGTTATCCGTAGGGCTCGACTACCTCACGTTGTCTCGCGCAGCAGCAACATTGGCGGGCGGAGAAGCACAACGCATTCGGCTGGCTAGCCAAATAGGTTCCGGTCTTGTGGGAACGTTGTACGTATTGGACGAGCCGAGTATTGGCCTGCACCAGCGCGATAATCATCGTCTCATCGAAACGCTGATTCGACTTCGTGATTTGGGTAACACAGTGATGGTCGTTGAGCACGATGAAGACACCATTCGCTCTGCCGATTGGATCGTTGATATTGGGCCAGGTGCGGGTGAGCATGGTGGCGAAGTGGTGTACAGCGGGCCAGTTGCCGGCATAGAAAAAGTATCCAAGTCAATTACCGGCCAATACCTCAGTGGCAAGCGGTTTGTTCCAGTACCGGAAGAACGTCGTGCACCAAAGAATCATTGGCTCACCATTCGCGGTGCTCGTGAACACAACTTGCAAAACTTGACGGCAAAGATTCCACTTGGCCTGTTTGTTGCAGTAACCGGAGTATCGGGAAGTGGAAAGAGCACGCTCATTCGAGACATCTTGCTTCCGTCTTTGATGCAGAAGATCTACAAATCAAAAGATGCTCCGGGTAAACACACAGCCGTTGACGGTGTTCAGCATCTGGACAAAGTCATCGACATGGATCAGTCTCCAATTGGTCGAACGCCACGTTCCAACCCCGCGACGTATACGGGGGTGTTTGACGACATCCGCAAATTGTTTGCGGGCACGCCAGAGGCAAAGGTTCGCGGATATCAGCCTGGTCGGTTTAGTTTCAACGTTCCTGGCGGCAGGTGTGAGGCATGTTCTGGTGACGGAACGATCAAAATCGAAATGGTGTTCTTGCCGGACGTGTATGTGCCGTGCGATGTGTGTAAGGGCGAGAGGTACAACCGCGACACACTCGACATCTTGTTTAAGGGAAAGAACATTTCTCAAATCCTTGACATGCCAATTGCTGACGCAGTTGACTTCTTCACGAATCAACCCCGTATTGGTCGCCACATGCAGACGCTTTTCGACGTGGGGTTGGGTTATGTGCGACTCGGCCAATCTGCTCCAACGCTTTCTGGTGGCGAAGCTCAACGTGTGAAGCTTGCTGCCGAACTTGCCAAGCGCAGCACCGGTCGTACAATTTATTTACTCGATGAACCAACCACCGGATTGCACTTCGAAGACGTGCGTCGATTACTCACCGTGCTTGCTCGTTTAGTAGAGACCGGTAACACCGTGTTGGTGATCGAACACAACTTGGACGTCATCAAAACTGCGGACTGGATTATTGACATGGGCCCTGAAGGTGGAGATGGCGGAGGTCGAATCATCGCCGAAGGCACTCCTGAAGATGTCGCGAAGGTGAAGGGTAGTTACACCGGGAAATTCCTTGGACCGCTGTTGAAAAAGAAGCCGTAGGCAGTGCAACGACCGTCGATACCCATCCCAGATACGCCTGGTTCGTATCAATTCAAGGATGAACAAGGCGGTGTTATTTATGTTGGCAAAGCAGTAAACCTGCGCTCACGTGTGGGCAGCTATTTCGCTGATCCACAAACGCTGCATCCGCGCACGGCAAAAATGATGTCAGTTGCAACAACGGTTGAATGGATCGAAGTTCGCAACGAAGTTGAAGCCCTGATTCTGGAATACAACCTGATCAAGGAGCATCGTCCGAGGTTTAACATTCGTCTCCGAGACGACAAGAGTTACCCGTTTCTGGCAATCACACTTGACGAAGAGTGGCCTCGAGCAATGGTGATGCGCGGTAGGCGCCGAAAGGGAACGAAATATTTCGGTCCGTATGTCAATGCGTGGGTCATTCGGGACACCCTTGAGCTTGTACTGCGAACGTTTCCAGTTCGTACGTGTTCGAACGGAGTGTTCAAACAACACAATCGACTTGGACGACCATGTTTGCTATTTCATATTGAAAAGTGCAGTGGTCCATGTGTGGGAAATGTTGAGGCCCAGCAATATTCGAAATATGTGCACGATCTACAGCGATTTTTGAACGGCGATTCTGATGAGATTGTCGACAAAATCGAACTGGAGATGAAGGAAGCCTCAAGTAAACAGGATTTTGAACGTGCAGCGGTATTCAGAGACCGCCTTACGCACATTCACAAAGCGCTTGAACGCCAACAAATGGTTGGCGACCAGTCGGAGAACATCGATGTCATCGGTATAGCCGACGATGAATTTGAAGCTTCGGTACAAGTGTTTTATGTTCGCCGCGGGCGAGTGATGGGTCGAAACGGATTCATTCTCGACAAGGTTGAAGACGTGACTTCCGGTCAATTGATGGATCGCATCCTCGAAAGCATTTACGGTGACTCACCGCCATTGGGTGTACCAAAGGAAGTGTTGGTGTCTCAGGCTCCCGAGAGTTTGCACGCAATGGAGCAATGGTTAGAGAAGGAACGCGGTACCAAGGTTGAAATTCGAGTGCCGTCTCGTGGTGATAAAAGAGAATTGCTGGCAACGGTTGTAAAAAACGCAACAGATGAATTCACACGCCATCGTATGAAGCGTGCATCAGATCACAACAGTCGTAGTCGTGCGCTAACCGAATTACAGGACTTGCTGAATTTGCCAGAGGCTCCGCTGCGTATTGAGTGTTACGACATGGCTCACCTCCAAGGAACTGACTATGTGGGAAGCATGGTTGTCCTTGAAGATGGTTTGCCGATGAAGCGTGAATATCGCAAGTTCAAGATCAAAGATGTGCCTGGAAATGATGACTATGCGGCGATGAAGGAAGTTCTGACTCGAAGGCTCTCTGCGTATATCGCAGAACGCGACATGCCAGTTGAACAAAGAGGTGAACGACCAGGAAAGTTTGCATATCCACCACAACTTATTCTTGTTGACGGGGGTAAAGGTCAGCTCGGGGTGGCAATGGAAGTGATTAGCGAACTTGGCTTAGAGCATGAGATTCCCGTCGCATCATTGGCAAAACGACTTGAAGAAGTGTTCATTCCCCATAAGCAAGATGCGGTCGATGTTCCACGCGGGAGCGACGCATTGTTCATGTTGCAAGTGATACGCGATGAGGCGCATAGGTTTGCTAACTCCTTCCATCGTGAGTTGCGTGGAAAGAGGATGACAAAGGGTGCATTAGATGGAATACCCGGATTAGGCGAAGCTCGCAAGAAGAAGCTTGTCGCACACTTTGGTACCGTTGCTGCCGTAAAGAAGGCATCGCTTGACAATTTGTTGTCACTTGGCTGGCTTCCCGAGCCCGTAGCCCGCGACATCTTCAAACACATACACGGGTAACCTTTTCTTGTGGCCGATATTCTGCTCATCGTTGGGTTGTCTGGCGCTGGTCGTTCTCAGGCTGCAGATGACATGGAAGACCTTGGTTGGTTCGTTGTTGACAACATGCCGATCTCGCTCGTCGACAAAGTCGTGGAACTTGCAGAAAATGGGGCAGATGATCTACAACTTGCGCTTGTGCTTGGAACACCTTCCAATCAAACGAATGCAATTGATGTGGTTGCAAACCTGCGCGAAGCAGGGCACCGTGTGCGTATTTTGTACTTGGATGCATCAACTGCCGAATTAGTGAAGCGTTACGGAACAACTCGTCGCAAGCATCCGCTCAGTAGCGCTACGACCAGTGTTGAAGAAGCAATTCTTAAAGAGCGGTCCATGCTTGAGCTGGTTAAGGGATCAGCCGATTTGGTCATTGATACAACATCTCTCAATGTGCATCAACTGAAGGCTCAGATTCACGGTCTGTTCGCTCCGGTCGGTGGCAAAGATGTCATGCAACTTTCTGTTGAATCCTTCGGTTACAAGCACGGAATTCCACTCGACGTTGATTTGGTGTTCGACGTTCGCTTTTTGCCGAACCCCCATTGGGACGAAGCGCTGCGACCGCTGAGTGGATTAGATCAACCTGTTGCCGATTTCGTGTTGCAACAACCTTTGGCGATCGAGTTTGTGGAAAAGATTGACGCCCTGTTTGGAATGCTGCTTCCCGCATATCGCGCTGAGGGCAAAAGCTATTTGACGGTTGCCATCGGTTGCACTGGTGGTCGTCACCGGTCGGTAGCTATTGCTGAAGAAATTGGACGGAAGTTCGTTCAATTGGGGCATCATCCGCGGGTAATTCACCGAGATATCGCGCGCTAGTCGCTCGGTTGCTAATGTCTGCCTCTATGGCAAACACTCCAATTCGCGTAGGTATCAACGGTTTCGGTCGCATCGGACGTAACTTCTTCCGTGCAGTACAAGCAGCAAATGCACCTATTGAGATTGTCGCGGTCAATGATCTCGGCAACATCAAGACAATGGCGCACTTGTTGAAATACGACTCGGTGCTTGGCGTGTTGCCAAATGACATTAAGGCAGTTGACGACGGCATCTCCATTGATGGCAAGGTGCTCAAGGTGTTGCAGCATCGCGACCCGAAGGATCTTCCGTGGGCGGCGCTCGGAGTTGATGTCGTTATTGAATCGACAGGGTTTTTCACCGACCGCGACAAGGCAGCAGCCCATTTAGATGCTGGCGCGCCCATTGTCATTGTTTCTGCGCCTTCTACCGGTGCAGATGCGACATTCGTGTTTGGAGTCAATCATCAGGATTTCGATCGCAGCAAGCACAAGGTTGTGTCCAACGCAAGTTGCACAACCAACTGCTTCGTTCCGATGGTGAAGGTGCTTGATGATGCCTTTGGAGTGGAAAAAGGTTTGATGACAACAATTCATGCCTACACGGGTGATCAGCAATTAGTAGATGGACCACATAGCGATCTGCGTCGTGCGCGTGGCGCGGCAATCAACATCATTCCAACCGGAACTGGTGCAGCAAGAGCGACAAGCCTTGTTCTTGAAGCTATGAAAGGAAAGTTGGACGGAACTTCGTTGCGTGTTCCGGTTCCAACTGGTTCCATCACCGACTTTGTTGCTGTGCTCAAGGCAAGTCCGTCGAAGGAAGAGATCAATGCGGCATTCAAAAAAGCTGCTGATGGTCCGTTGAAGGGTGTACTCGAGTACACAGACGCTCCGATCGTTTCAAGTGACGTTGTCACTAATCCGCACTCATGTGTGTTTGATAGTGATCTCACCATGACTATGGGCAATCTTGTGAAGATTCTTGGTTGGTATGACAACGAGTGGGGCTATTCAAATCGCCTCGTTGACCTGACCAAACACATTGGTTCATCAAAGTAACCGCATTCATGTCTCGGGTTCCATCGTTAGAAGACCTTGGCGATGTTTCAGGCAAGCGAGTTCTCGTTCGTACGGATTTCAACGTGCCAATGGAGGGCCCTGATGATGCGCGCATCATCACCGACGATTTTCGTATTCGCGCCGCATTGCCGACCATTGAATACCTGACTAGTCGCGGTGCACATGTTGTGTGTGCAAGTCATTTAGGTCGCCCAAAAGGTTCACCAAATGTGAAGTACTCCATGGCCCCCGTGCGTGCGCGTCTTGCGGAGTTGGCTCCAGGAGTAGAACTACTCGAGAACCTCAGGTTCAATCCGGGCGAAGAAGGCAATGACCCCGCTTTTGTAAGCCAGCTGATCAACGGAATCGATATGTATGTTGACGATGCCTTTGGAGCGGCGCACCGTTCGCACGCTTCCATTGTTGGACCATCGCTCACATTGCCGTCGGCAGCCGGAAGATTGTTGCAGCGCGAGGTTGATGTGTTGGGCGATTTACGAGAGAAGCCAAAGCGTCCGTTTGTGGCCGTACTCGGCGGTGCAAAAGTGAGCGACAAAATTGGTGTTATTGAGGCCCTCCAAGAGCGCGTTGATGCTTTCATAATCGGTGGCGGAATGTGCTTCACATTCCTTGCGGCGCAGGGGTATCCGGTTGGAGACTCCATTTGCGAACAAGATCAAATTGAAACGTGCAAGAAGCTTTTAGCTGGGCCAGTACCGATTCACCTTCCCGAAGACCTCATTGGCCTCGACGCACAAGGTGTGTATCAAACATTTGGTATTCGATTGCCATCTGGGGCAAAGGGTTTAGACATTGGTCCAGGATCTGCTGCTGCATTTACCGACATCATCATGGATGCGCGATCAGTGTTTTGGAATGGACCGATGGGAATGTTTGAAGACCCACGGTTTGCTTCGGGAACAAAAACCGTTGCTCAAGCAGTTGCCGACACAAAAGCCTTCACCGTTGTTGGTGGGGGAGATTCTGCTGCTGCGCTTGCTCAATTCAAACTTGATGACGAAGTTGACCATGTGTCAACTGGTGGCGGAGCATCACTTGAATTTTTAGAACTTGGCGACCTTCCTGGTCTTGCCGCATTGCGAGGAGCACCAAATGCCAGATAGCACGATCTACCGTAAACCGCTGATCAGCGGAAACTGGAAGATGCACAACAATCACTTTGAGGCAATTCAGAGTTTGCAGAAACTTGCTTACCTGCTTACTAAAGATGATTTCAGTGCAGTTGACGTTTCGGTGCATCCGCCGTTTACCGATATTCGCAGCGTGCAGACGTTGATTGATGCAGATGAAATGCGCATTCATCTGGGTGCACAAAATTGCCACTGGGAAGAAAAGGGTGCATTCACCGGCGAAGTTGCTGCCGCATTTCTTGCCAAGCTTGGCGTTCAGTACGTCATCGTTGGACATAGTGAACGGCGCGAGATTTTTGGTGAGACCGATGCCGATGTATCTAAGAAGATCACCACCGTGCAAAAGTTAAATATGTACCCGATCGTGTGCGTCGGTGAAACGCTTGAAGAGCGTGAAGCGGGGAAGACCACCGAAAAAGTAATGGGTCAAGTTCGTGCTGCCCTTGTTGGTCGATCTGTAGATCAGGTTTGCAACATGGTCATTGCTTATGAACCCATTTGGGCCATTGGCACAGGCAGGACGGCGTCTGCTGGCGATGCCCAGGCAGTTATCGGTGCCATCCGAGCCCAGGTACAAGAGGTATCTGGTGAAAAAGCTTCAAGTGCTGTTCGCCTGCAATATGGCGGAAGCGTAAAGGCTGCCAATATTGCCGAGATTATGGCCCAGCCCGACATTGATGGGGCTTTGGTGGGTGGGGCATCCCTTGACCCTGCCGAGTTTGCACGGATCGTGCAATACCGATCTCGTTAGTTGTATTCCTCGGTCGCTAGTAGCCTTTACCACACATGTCGGGGCTCCGTGTCCCGACCCAATTGGGTTAATACCCACCTAATCGACGGGGAGGTCGAGAGTGAAGAAAACCAACAAACTCGCTGGAGTTGTTGCTGGTTTCGCAGCGTTGTCACTAGTAGTGGCAGCTTGCGGTGGTAGCAGCAGTGAAAGCAACGAAGGTGCAGCGTTCACAAGCCTTGATGCTTGTGCAACACGTACCTACGACTACGCAAAACCAGAATCAACAACAGCTGGTATGACCATTACTTACGACATTGCTCCAGAAGCAGTGTGGGAAGATGGTTCGCCAATCACTGTTGCAGACTTCA
>CANKUF010000002.1 GCA_947486675.1 Acidimicrobiaceae bacterium | reverse complement strand
CCAAAGGACCACGTACTCAATTGCAGGAATGGGCACACTTTTACGACTGGGACATCGCTATCGATCAGGTTCGCTGGATGACCGCCTGGGACGTGACTGAGCCAGAAATCGACTCCTTTGCTGCAGGTGTTCGCGCTCTCCTGGCGTAAACACCGAGGAATAGGTCTAATTGACTGATCGGTTAGTTATCACCTAATCTCTCCGCAGGGCAGGTCAATCGTTGCGGGGGCATCATGGCATCACTTGAGTTCACAACTAAGCGTGTGCAAACCGATGATGAGTGGATGGACGTTGCAGAGTGTCGCGGACTCACCGAAGTGTTCTTCCCACCAATTGCTGAACGTCCACAAGCTCGCGAGCGACGTGAGGCGATGGCGCGAACAGTGTGCACACAGTGCGCGGTTCTCGATACGTGTCGCACCTTTGCACGCGAGAATCATGAGTATGGTTTTTGGGGTGGAGAGTCTGAAGAAGAACGGCACGCAGCCGGTTATCGACTCATTGCACCTATCGGTGTTCGCGCAGTCGCTCAGCGCTAATCAATCAGCGCATATAAGCGCATCTGGTTCGCTATGACGGCGTTCCCCTCTCGTGAACTTGCAGAACAGTTAGTTGCTACCGCCTGGTCTGCATACGACGCAAAACGCACCATTGATCACCTTGTTGAGGTCAGCGCCCACGTTTCGACCAACCGAGTATTCCGAGTGGTATTTGATGATTCGTCACACATTGTGGCCAAAATATCTTCTTACGGTTCGTACTTTTTATTTGCCGAAGATCACGATCGCTTATTCACCAGCGCACAACTCTTGCGGGGAACTCGCTGGGAAGGCTTTCTGGCCGAAGTTCTGCCTCGTGATGGTCACGCTTACACATGGTACGACGGCACCTATTGGGTTGCTTTTTACACCGACGTTGAACGAGCAATGCAGCTGCCATCAATTTTAAATGATGATCAGATTGGAAATCTGGCACGAGAGATTGCATCCTTCCATCGTGAATGTTCTCAGATAGCGGGAAGCCTGCCCGCAACTTCTAATTCAGTTAAAGGCGATGCAATTCATCTGCTCGACCAGCTCTCCCATGAATTTGCGTCCGAACATTTTGGATTGCGTCATGACGATATAGAGATAGCAAAACGATCAACGCATGAGTTCTTGCTCCATCTCGAGCACATTCGCTTTGACGAATGGGACAAGATTCCTGTATTAGTCGACTGGAATCTCGGAAATTTCTCGGTCAAACATCACGATGCACAATTTGAACTATTTAGTCGTTGGGATTACGACTGGTTTCGCATCGACACGCGAATGCTCGATTTCTATTTCTTTTCACGAGTGTCGTCTGAAACTGGTGACCGAACATCGTTTACCTATTCCCCGCACACGCTGTTAGAGCCTCGGTTTATCAAGTTCCTGCGCCAGTATCACGAGGTCTTCCCACTCACGAAACGCGAGTTGCTGTTTTTGCCGTGGGCGTATCGCTTCTTTATTCTCAACTACGTCATTCGCGAAGGTGCAAAGTTTTTTCGCGAGGACATCAGCGTGAAATTTCGCAAAGATGCAGTTCGCATCTATTTGCCGATGTTGGATGACTTCGATGCTTCGCCGTTGCTTGCTGTACTGGATTAACTATCAGTCAGAAATTTTGCGCATCGATTTTTTGAACCATTTGCCTTTTTCGACATAGACGGCTGCTCCGAATTCAATATCTTGTTTGCGAGCACGACCCTCTTTGATAATTGCCGGTGCGCCAACTGCAAGGGCTCCAGGCGGAACAACTTGGTCGTTTAGCACCACAGCATTGGCTGCGACAATGGCGCCTGTGCCAACACGCACTCGGTGCAGCACGACAGCACCAGAAGAAACCTGAGCACCATTTTCGATAATGCAGCATTCGAGATGGACGATGTGCCCAATAACGCAATCGTCTCCAACAATGGTCGGGTCTTGTGGTGTGGTGTGAATAACTGTGTTGTCCTGAATGCTGGTGCGCGCGCCGATCTTGATGAAGCCGTCATCGCCACGGAGTACTGCCCCAGGCCAGATGGTTGACTCGGCACCTATTTCAACTGAACCAATGATCACCGCGTCTGGGTGAACGAACGCTGTTTCATGAATGTTTGGGACTTGGTCGCCAAGTGCATAAATCGCCATTCGCCTACCGTAGTGCGCACGTTTATGGCGTGCGCATTGGGGAAACTCACTTTTCGCAGGTACCGTAGAGCCCCATGTCTAAGCGCATTGATATTGAATTGACCAGTAACCGTGGAGATGGAACGTGGACGTGGCGTGCAGCCGGTGCCAAGACCCCTAAGGGAACGCTGAATGGTTCAATTCTTGATGCAGGTGCAAAGACCGGTGACACGCTCAAAGTAGAAGCAGAGTTCGATCTAGACGGTGTAGAAATCCTCTCGCTTGTAAAAACAAAAGAAAAATCCATCCGTGGAAACATTCTGCAAATCATCGGATCTGAAAAAGAGTTTCAACCTGTCACCCAAAAGCTTGCAGACAAGAGCAAAGACCGCAAACCAAAACGTGATGGCGACAAGCGTCCACCACGTGATGGTGACCGCAAGCCGCGACGCGATGGCGACAAGCGTCCGCCACGTGAAGGCGCTGAAGGCGAAAAGTCTGGCGACCGTCGTCCACGTAGGCCGTCATTTACTGCTCCCCCAGAACTTCCAAAGCGTCCTGCTGCCAAACGCCTCAAGCCAAAGAACGTTCATCGCTCCGCTGTACTCGACACACTTCCTGCTGAACAGCGCGGAGTTGCAGAGCGTGCGCTCAATGGCGGCATCAAGGCTGTTCGTGATGCAGTAAAAGAACAGAACGATCAACTGAAAAAAGATGGCAAGCCGCTGGTTCCTGCGGAGGGTCTTATCTCCATGGCGCAAGAATTGCTCCCAAAGTTGCGAGTTGCAGAATGGCTCGACAAAGCAGAAGCAGCGAAAGCCGATATCGAGTTACTCGACTTGCGAGATCTTCGCCAAGTTGTTGTTGGCGCCGATGATCCGATGGTGGTTCGCGACGAATCAACTCGCGCACTTGCTACCGAATTGAAGGCTGCATTGAAGTCTCGTCAAGAGTTTGAACAAACTCGTTGGCTTGAAGACATCAAGTCGGCTATTGGTGTATCGCGAGTGATTCGTGCGTTGAAAATTTCGAGTGAACCTCCTAAGGCTGGTCAACCATTCCCTGCAGAGCTCGGTGCACAATTGGCAGCAGCCGCTTCAGCTGCGCTGTCATCTGAAACTGCGCCTGATCGATTCTGCGCACTGTTAGAAGCAATCGCCTTTTCCCCAGTTCGTGGTCAAGTGAAACTCGCAGCAGCACTACCAAATCCAAACGAAGCAGTACTGGCAACGGTGAAGCGTGTTGCTCCGCTCGTGCCACAGATTGCACAGATGTTTGGAATTGCCGTGGCTCCCGGTGCACACAGCCCTCGCCCATTGCGACCAACACGTCCTGTACGTCCAAAAGGTAAGCCTGCACATGTGAAGGATCCTCAGGCAATACCAGCACCTCCAGCTGCAGTTGCGCCTCCAGCCGCAATTGAACCGTCAACTCCAGAAGTGACGGCAACTCCAGACGTACCTTCAACTTCCGAATAGGACATCTGCCGACATAGTCTTGGACTATGTCTGACGTCGTCACTTTTGAAAAGCAAGGTCAAATCGGTTTCATTACTCTGAACCGTCCGGAAGCACGCAACGCTGTTAACGGTGCAGTTGCTCAAGCATTCGAGGTTGCACTCGATCAGTTGGAAAACGATCCCGAAGTTTGGGTGGGCATTCTTCGTGCAAACACAGAAGGTCAAGAACGCCCAGTGTTCTGTGCTGGTGCTGACCTGAAGGCTTTGAACTCTGGTGAAAACAATCTCTTCACCGAACGCGGTGGATTTGCCGGTTTTGTGTATCGCGATCGCAAGAAGCCAATCATCGTTGCCGTAGATGGTTTGGCAACGGCTGGTGGCTGCGAAATAGTTTTGGCCGCAGACATGGTGATTGCCACAACTCGCTCAGCATTCGGACTCGCCGAAGTGAAGCGCAACCTCATTGCTGGTGCTGGCGGTTTGTTCCGTCTTCCTCGCGCGATTGGTCAAAACGTGGCGATGGAAGTAATCCTCACGGGTGATCCACTATCTGCGCAACGAGCATACGAACTTGGTTTAGTGAATCGACTCGTAGAACCAGGCAAAGCAGTCGAAGCAGCAATTGAACTTGCTAACAAGGTTGCACTCTCGGCACCGCTTGCTGTTTGGGCGTCGCGTAAAATTGTTCTAGCGGCTGCTTATGAATCGGATGAAAATCTCATCAACATGACTAACGCTGAATTTGGCGCTGTGCTGAAATCAGAAGACACAAAAGAAGGTCTTACAGCCTTTATTGAAAAGCGTCCACCGCAGTGGAAGGGTCGCTAGAGGTCGCTTGATGCAATGAGCAATCGGGCTTTCATGCCCGCACGCTCAAACAGATTTTTTGTGAGTCGATCACCAGGTAGTGCATAGGCATCAATTCGGGTGCACCCTTGCAATCGTGCATAAACACGGAGTTCGTCTATCAGCGTGGCTCCTGCGCCTAGATCACGAGCTTTTAGGCTGACGTATACACGTTGCACCATGGCGACTGAGCCGGAAATCTCCATTTGGGCGAAACCACACAACTCTTCAGACGATTCAATTACCAAAACTATGTGTTGTGGATCTGCCTGAAAGAGCTCGAGCTCATGTCCAATGGGTGGAACTGCCGACAACAGATGTGTGCTTCCCCGAAAGCCCTCAGATTCTTGAACACACAACTGTTCTAATGCAGCAAGCGCAGACGCATCTTGTGCTGTCGCACGACGAACAGAAAACAACGAGGCGTTCACTGTGGAGTGGTTACTGACCGTGCGGCTGCAATAACCACCGCCCGATTGCGGTGAGTGCACTCGTACTCAAGAATCTTGCGGGCTTCCAATTCCTCGACGGATGCGAGGAGCTCTACAACCTGTGTTCCTGTCAACAGGTCGTATCCTTCCCGCGGTTCTGCGCTGCGTGGCACAGATGCCGTTGACGCAACAACAGGCTCTGGAGCATCTGTTGGCCGAATACGTGGAGCAGTTTCGGGATATACGGAACTGCGAACTTTTGATACCACGCTCCAAATAAGTCCCGGCAATTTTTGCGCGCCGATTTTTACCGTGAATTCGCCAATCATGCGTGCGTTACGCACGTCCTGTTTGATCCGGTCGGTTATTTGAAAAGCGGGCATGCATCGTCCTCAACAGGACAACCAGGGGCGCTATTGCGAACGAGAAGGAAGCACTGGGTGCACTGGCTTTCGTCAGGGCGACGAGGTTGTAGGCGCTCCATTCCATCGGTTTTGTCGTCGACGACAGCATCTTCTTCATCTTCTTCGGGAGGAGAATCATCTGCTGCAGTGAGCTTTTCTTTAAGAATCGCATCAAGGTCTGCCTCAACATCGTCTTCAGTGCGCATGTCATCATCGTCGTCGTCATCATCAGATGATTTTTTTGCAACTGCTTCAACAGGAATCTCATCTGGATCATCAGCAATTTCGATGGCCTCATCAACGGCGAATCCATCATCCTCGAGACCATCAATTTCGAGTACGTCACCATCGAGTTCGTCACCGTCTAACTCGGGGGCAGAAAGTATCTCGCTATCTAGATCATCTGGACCGATGACATCGTCGTCTGACATTAATAATTCCTTTCAACTGCGTGCGGCGAGAGAGTACTCCATAACGGGGTCAAATATGCGAATTTCTTTGCTTTACGCGAAAACTACGAATTACGCCGATTCTCGGCCTTTCGCTCCGAGTCCAGGCGTTCAAGCGCTGGAGCCTCAAAGGTCATATGGGTCATGGCATCGGCAACAGCTCTGTGACCCGCCTTCTCGGCAATGAGACGATGCATCTCAATGACCACACGGCGATATGCGGGATGACCCTGAGGCGCAGAACGCAGTTCCAAGAGGTGAATTGCCTCGCGAGCATTGAATTGCATGCTGTATCGCAGTCGGTACGCCATGGAGATGGCATAGGCGGCCTGCTCTGGATAATCGGGGCGTAACGCCTCATACAGCGTCGCAGATCGAGTCATGGACTCTTCGAATTCATCAGCGACGCCTGCTTCAGCCACAAGTTCTGGCATCACATAACCATGGTCGGGGGTTAAACGTTGCCATTCGATCGTGAGCAAACGATGTCGCTGCAGATCTCGGAATGCCCCGTAGTCACCGAGCACATCGAATCGATAGTCAATTCTTTCGAAGGCACGTCCTGGCTTATGACGTCGATTGTCTCGATTTCCGACATAAGCCGCAATGAGACGCACCTTTTCGTCATGACTCAATTGATCGACTCGATTGAGTAGTTGAGACTCTGGCAAGTGCGAATGCGCGTAGCAAATAGCTGCGAGCAATTTATTTTCGCCATCGCGGTCGAAGTCAACAAGTTCGACTTCATTAACTGGGTCTGGTTCAAGTGCTCCAAACATGTCGTCAACCAAGAATGCGGTTTGTTCGGAATTGGTTGCGAGGTAACTACTCCACTTCCCTCCACGTTCCGGCAAATCGACACGACGCAAAAAGCTCGGGATAACTTTGCGCAGTTCAGTGAGCATCATGTCGGCGTACTGTCTCGACTCTGGGAGTGCGTGCGCGCGCATGCGAAGCAGCATCTGTTCGTATGCCTGTCCAGTGCCAAAAATTCCAACATTGGATAATGCGCTAGCCGGCAAAATTCCACGTACGGCATCGAGACCTTTTGCTCGTGTTGCCTGACGGTACACAAAGTCTGAATCGTTGATGCCGCGCGGGATTGATTTGCGAACATGTTCTGTGACGGTTTGAACAAGTGAGCTATAGCTGTCGAACATGCGATCCATGTCTCCGACGTAACGCGTGCCATAAGGACCACTCAAGATCTCAGGGTCCCGGTAGTACCGGTATCTTCCACCGAGACGAGCGTCGTAATTGATATACCTCGTGCTCTGCTCGAGATAACTCATCAATCTGCCCCACTCAAGGATCTTGGTGAGCAAGTTGGATGCCTGTTCGCATGCCAAATGAACTCCGCCCAGCTGTGCAACCGAGTCATCGCCGTATTCAACGAACACCTTTTCGTACAGCGCTTCGGCCTTATCAATGCCGATTGTCGCATCAACACCGATGTCGCCTGTGAGATCGAGATCGTTTACGAACTCGTCTAGGAAAAGCCGACGCAAACTTTTCGGACTGCGGCTGTAGCGGGCAAACAGTGCACCCTTTACGACTTCTGGAAGATTGACGAGCGCAAACACAGGGAGGTCGAGATTGGTGAAATACCGCTTGAGTATTTCCACCTCACCATCTTCGAAAACTTCTGGAATGTAGACCGTCACGAGGGGCAATCTTAGAAGTCTCGTCGAGCGTTATCGGGTATGCCTATTAGGCGTACACCTGAACACAGTCGCTCTGAACTCGGCATGAAACCTTGGAGGCCATGGCGACAAAATGGCCATCGATCGAGAGGCGCTGTGGACTCCCCTCCCAATGAAAGAAGTCTCCTTGGCTGTATTTCAGCAAAGGATGTGGCAGGTGTGTGCCGAGTTTCGTTTTTTGCCACATCAACCGTCGCTGGCTCCAACGCATGGCACCTGAAACTTCGAAGATGTCAAGTTTTCCATCGTTGAGATGCGCGCGGGGCGCAACTTCGTGACCTCTCCAGTATCCGCTATTTGTCACCACGGAAACTGCACCTCGAAGAAACCGACGAGTAATGCTCAAAGATCCGATACACACGTCACTATGTTCAACGCCACTTGT
Organism: Acidimicrobiaceae bacterium; assembly: GCA_947486675.1. Lineage (GTDB taxonomy): Bacteria > Actinomycetota > Acidimicrobiia > Acidimicrobiales > Ilumatobacteraceae > UBA3006. The sequence continues at coordinate 7,504 of CANKUF010000002.1, read as the reverse complement.
GTCGGTATAAGAAACGGAAAGTGCGTCAATAACAACACGCAGGCATTCGCTGTCGTTTGATGTTCTGTTCACCCCAAGGGATCGTGGGATGTCACCTGATTGCATGAAAAATGATCGCGCATGGATATGTTGAGCGGTATTGTCCCGCAGGAATGTTCCTAGCTCGCGATCTGATGACACGAACTGAGCACGTTCGGGAAGAGGCGATGTTGTTCCCCACGGTGAACCAGGAGCAATTGGCATGTCTACGTTTTGCCTATTTGACTTGAAGCCGCAACAACACCGGTAAACAGCGACTCTGCTGCAAGTGCGCTTGTTGATGTTGAAACCGATTGGTCGTCAAGCGTGGTGAATTGCCGCAGAATATCGATGAGTTGCTTCATGGTTCGAACGAAGTCTCCAGCCGTTACATCGTCTTCATCCAAAATATCGAACAGCGATGTTCCGTGTGACCAGTCGAATGCTGTCGCCATAAACCCGGCGTCTGGTGCGCGATGCGGAAGTAATCCAGCACGGATTTCACTTGCTGTGATACGCCGACTAATGCTTTCAATTTGCAGCCAACGCTTTTTTAGCTCAGGCGATGGGAAATGTGGCTTTGCCGATTCATCTCGGCGACGATCTTCGTATACAAATACGGAAGCAAGACTCGCAAGATCATGAGCATTCAAATTCGAAAAAATACCTTCTGCGAGACACTCGGCGATCAATAAGTCGGATTCATGGAAAATGCGACCCAACACCACACCCTTTGCCGTAAGTGACCAATCGCTCACGTACCCCCACTCTTCAAGGAGGCTTGTTAAATCATCAAACTTCTTGCTCACTGACTGAGCTGAACTTGAGACACGCTTTTCCAATTGAGTGAGTTCTTTTGTCACGCGATCGGCCGATTCAGCCGCATTCAATTTGAATTTCGCATCAGGGTCACGCAAAAACGGGTGATCTGAGTTCGCTCGCGAATTCTTCTTGCCACTGCGAGAAAGAACCCGATCATTGATCTTGAACTTCGCCAATAGTGTGGAAGTTTCTTTCAAAAAACGTGAATTTGTGGGCTGGAACGGCATGGGTAATTCAATGTGACCCAATGTGTAAATCGTGTCGGTCACATCACGAGAAGTGACCGATCGAACTCCCCTGTTGATGGACAAAAGAGACAACTTGCCACCCGTTCCTCTGCTGGCCGTCGAAATCACCACAAGTCGATCGCTTGCTGTTGCTTCTCCAATGAGCACAACATCACCCGGTCGCAAGCGCGAAAATTGGGCTTCCAAATCGGTGAAGCTTTTGGTCTTTACATTTCCCTTGCGATAGTTCTCAATGTCGCCGAAATCACTGTACGACTGTTCACGAAGACGCTGTTCTTCTTTGCCTCGTCGTGCAATGCGTGCTTGAATCTCTACGATCTCGCGTCCAGATTGAAATTGCGCGAATGACAAATTGAGCAAATGTCGAGCCTGAACGCGACTCGTGGTACGGATGAGGTTTGCCGCCATGTTGTAAGTCGGACGAAAAGCCGAGTTCAAGACAAAGGATCGACTCGATACCAAGGCGGCAACTTGCTCAAAGGTGACGAACGGGTTCCACAATGTGAGAGCGTGCCCGATGGTGTCAAGGCCTCGCCTGCCTGCACGACCTGTGAGCTGTGAAAAATCGGAAGGTTTAAGAATTTGATGTGTCTCACCGTTGTATTTGGTGATTTTGTCGAGCACGACGGCGCGAGCAGGCATGTTGATTCCTACAGCAAGCGTTTCGGTGGCGAACACCACCTTCACCAGACCTTGTGCGAAGCATTCTTCAACGGCTTCTTTAAAGCTCGGTACAAGGCCCGCATGATGTACACCTATTCCCGCCTCTAATTGACGAAGAAAACGCGTGTAGTTCAGTGCAGCCAAATCGTCATCCGTGAATGCCTCTACGTGACTTTCTAGAATTCCCGCAATGATCTCTCGGTCTTGGGCTGTGGTGAATGAAATTCCCAACTTCAGGCACGAGTGTGCCGCTTCATCACATTGATTGCGGCTGAAGATGAAGTAAATCGCAGGAAGTAGATCATCTGCTTGAAGTTGCATCAAAACATCGGGGCGATTCGGAGTAAAGAATCGACTCGGTGGACCGCTTTGTCTACCGCGTGATCCGTATGGATGTTGCTTCTTAGATTTAGGAGCCGCCATTGCCTCAATCTTGGAAACCTGCTCATTGGGCTTGCCACCAACGATGGTGTCGAACACACGCAATTGATTCGTTGTTTTGTCGCCGACCACGTAATGGTTTGTCAGCTCTACAGGCCGTTTACTTTCAACAATTGGCCGGGTTGGTCCGCGCACCGTGGTGAGCCACTCGCATAGTTCGTCTGCGTTACTCACGGTTGCAGAAAGACACACCAACTGCACCGTTGGATCAAGATGAATGATCACTTCTTCCCATACCGGACCTCGATACGCGTCCTGAAGGAAATGCACTTCATCGAGAACGACAACTCCAAGATTGTCCACATTGGACGAGCGGGCATAAATCATGTTGCGAAGGACTTCGGTTGTCATCACCACAATCGGCGCTTGGGCGTTAATGCTGTTGTCTCCGGTAAGCAAGCCAACTTCGTTTGCACCGTACAGCTTCACTAATTCATGAAATTTTTGATTGGAAAGCGCTTTTATTGGAGCGGTATAAAACGCGCGCTTCCCCATTTTCCTAGACAAGCCAATTGCGTATTCGGCGACAACTGTTTTGCCAGATCCCGTTGGCGCTGCTACTAGAACGCTTTCGCCAGCATCAATGCAATCAAAAGCCTGAATTTGAAATGTATCGAGTTCGAATGAATAGCCGCCCGTGAGCGCGTTGCGATGCGGGGAGGCCACAGTGATTATTCGCCTTCTGGCGAACGCTTCTTCTTCCGACGCTGTGCGATGAAGCCAATCAGAATTGCAATCATGAACAGCAGCGTCATGGGAATGGCTAAAGCCATCATGGAGATTGGATCACCACTTGGTGTAACCACTGCGGCGATCAAAAAAGTCCCCATAAACGAATAGCGCCACTGCTTAATCAATGTTTGCGGAGTGACGACACCTACGAGCTGCAAAAACACGACAAGAACAGGAACGAGGAAGCCTGCACCAAATGCAAGCACCATCATGGCAACAAGGCTGATGTACTTCGAGATTTGATACGTCTGTTCCACGCCGGCACCTGACCATGCAATGAGGAATTCAAGAGCTTTGTCCAGCGTCCAATATGCGAGCCATGCACCAGTCATAAACAGGATCACCGAAGTAACGATGAATGGAATCGAGTATTTCTTTTCTTGCTTGTTTAGTGCGGGAACGATGAACTTCCACAACTGCCACATGATGACAGGCAAGGCAATGATCAATCCGCCGTAACCCGCGATACGCATGCGCGCACTGAGACCCTCAATCGGGCCCAGGGTGAACAGTGTGCCATCACATTTGAAATCCGGACGCGTGTTACAAATATTGCGGTACGGCTGAGTAAGGAATTGCAAAAATTGATCGTAGAAAACCAAAATCACAATTGAACCAATTGCCACAGCGAGCAGCATTCGAACAAGACGCATGCGAAGCTCTGCGAGATGACCAAAGATGGTCATTCCACCTTCACCGGGTGACGATTGACCTCGCAACAAGCTGACCATTAGCGATCTAACTCGGATTCAGTTTCTGGAAGCCCGATCTCGAACGGAATGAACTTGGGTTCCACTTCGGACTCGTCTGTTTCGGTCGGTTCATTCGGTGCATCGTGATCGAATTTGGCAACATCACGAAGCGTGTTGTTGGCTTGCTGACTTGCTGAGTCAAACATCGACTTGTAACCCTGGGCAGTTTCTTTGAGATCACCGATTGTGTCCCCGAATGCACCCTTAAATTCTGACTGAGCATCGGTGGTGATGCGCTTGAATTCGCCGTACAACTTTCCGGCCTTGCGAATTACTCCAGGAAGTTTTTCAGGACCCAAGATGACGAGGCCCAAGATCATCAGGAAGAAGATCTCGCTTCCAGAGAAATTAAACACCTTGTCAGTCTAAACCTTGATCCATCTGGGGATGCGTAGCATGGCGATGTGCAAGAGCGCATTTCTCCCCTGATCGATGGTCAAATTACCTTCGCCCACAGAGGAGCGCGTGCGCATCTGCCCGAGAACACCATTGAAGCGTTCGAGCTAGCACTTCGTTTAGGCGCCACTGGTCTGGAGTCGGACACGTGGATTACCCGCAATGGAATTGCCGTACTTGACCACGATGGAATTGTGAAAGGCAAATTGCGCAGCAAACCAATTAGCAGTTTTGACCGCGCGTCGCTCCCCGATTGGATTCCGTCTCTTGCCGATCTGTATCAACGCTGTGGTTCCAAATTCCATCTCAGTTTGGATATCAAAGATGTCAACAGCATGTCCGATGTCGTTCGAACTGTTGTCAAACACGGCACGCCAGAAAAGACGTGGTTATGTCATCCAGATCTGTCATTCCTCGAACAGTGGATCGGTCGAACAGAGGGCAGCAATCTTGTTCATTCAACACGGTTGAAGGCCATGGCCCTAGGTCCTGAGCGACACGCCGCAACCTTGCGTGACCTAGGCATTTCAACAGTCAACATGCCGTTCCCCGATTGGAACGGTGGTCTGGTCGCACTATTCCACCGATTCAACATTTTTTGCTTCGGCTGGAATCTTCAATATCCCGAAGTATTGACAACTGGGTTGCGGATGGGATTGGACGGAATATTTAGCGATTGGCCAGATCGAGCGTCAGACGCGATGCGCAACGTCAACGGCTGAAACTACAGCCAGTGAAATGAGCCAACCGGCCAAATGATGACGAATGCTCTACCAACAACGAGCTTGCTGTCAATCGTTCCAAACATTCTGCTGTCAAATGATTGAGGGCGATTGTCACCCATAACAAACAAATGTCCGCTCTCAACCGTCACATCGTCCATTTCGGGAACTCGACAACGGTCATCCAGATTGGATTGCGCAAGATCGTAATCATTTAAATATGGTTCAGTGATTGGCTTTCCATTTACGGAAACAACACATTGTGAAATGGATATTTGATCGCCAGCTATGCCGATGACCCGTTTAATGAGGTCGTCGTGCTGGACTGCAACACCATCTGTTGTTACACGATCAAATACAACAACGTCACCTCGGTGGATGTCATGCAGACGATAGGAAAGCTTGTTCACGAGTACACGGTTGTCCTGGAACATGGTCGATTCCATACTTGGACCACTGATGTAAAACTGCTGGAGCACAAACCCGCGGACCAAAAAGGCAATAATCAACGCGACACCGATGACGGTTGCCCATTCGCGGATTGCCTTATATGCGCCGTTCACATTTGACTCTGCAGCGTCGGACATGGATCACCAACCTATCAAGTGGCTTTTCTGGGCTTGGAAATGCTCGATTTGTACAAATTCACATGACCAAAATACGCATCTAGCAATGGTGGCGATGTAGTCTGATGGACGAATTAGTCGTCGAATGAAGTTGCTAAAGGAGTACATGACATGAAGGTCTGGATTGATCAGGATCTCTGCACCGGAGACGGACTGTGTGAGGAAATCGCACCAGATGTTTTCACCTTGCTCGACGATGGTTTGGCTTACGTGAGTGAAAAAGACAAAATTTTGGCTACAGCCAAGGGCAACGCTCAAGGGGCCGAAGGTATGGCCAACTTTGAAGACAAATTTATGGACGCAGTAATTGAATCCGCCGAGGAATGCCCCGGCGAATGCATCTTTATCGAGCCTTAGTCCTTCGTTTGCTCTGCAAACACTGAGTCAGCGCCGATAAAGCGCGCGACAGTCAAGAATGCTGTGTGGGCAACCATTCTGTGGTCCGGTCGTACTGCCATTCCCTCAATGTGCCAGGTTCGGTGAAGCACTTCCATAGTCCGAGCTTCAATCCACGAATTCCCAAAGCATTGTCGCACTTGCACAGCTTGAGTGATGCTCGGTGTGTAGGCAACCAATAGTCCACCCTTACGCAACGCCTTTTCGGCATGAGGTACTACATTCCACGGTTCCGGCAGGTCAAGAACCACCCGATCGAAATCGTGTCCATCGATGCCTTCGTACGCATCGCGAATGTGCACGTCGTAACGCTCCATAGCTTCTTCGCCAAGAAATGATCGGACATTTGACTGTGCTCGATTTGCGAAGTCCTCACGCAGTTCGTATCCCGTAATGTGGGCGCCGTATCGAAGCATGGTCATGGAAAGTGCACCGCTTCCAACACCTGTTTCAAAGACGCGCATGCCTGGGCCGATATCAGCAATCATGCAAATTGGAGCAAGGTCTTTGGGATAAATCACTTGCGCGCCACGCGGCATTTCGAGAACAAAGTCTTCCAATGTCGGGCGGAGAATGGAATAACTCGATCCCTTCGAATTAACAATCAGAGCACCCTCTTCAAGTCCAACAATTTGCGCATGGGTAATGACACCAGAATGGCTGTGAAACTCTCCCTTTTCGGACAGCGTTGCCAAGTAACGCCTTTTCTTGCTGTCAATGATCAACACGCGCTGACCATATTGAAAAGTGCGAACGCTCATAGCGATGAATCCTTCTTACGGATGATTACTTCCTCATCCTTGCGTAGGCGAACGGTTGTGACACTGCTTTTTCGGTTCCGTTTGCGAATCCATTTCAACACGCGCCAAATAATCGGTATCCACCACAGCGACTCCCGAACAGATGGTGCGCTTGGCGGTGTTACGGACTTCTTATCTTCGGATTTCGAGGACACTGCGACGCTTTCTACCGCTTCTCCGCCCGAATGCGTAAGCAAGTATGACAACTACCCCACCTGCAATTGCTGCATATGTTGCGATAGTTGACTTGTTGCGATCGGCAGTTCCTTGAATGTCGTCTTGAAGTGCCTTGAATTTGCCTTCAAGATCGGCACGCGTGATTTTCGGGTTCGACTGTGTCACTATTTGTTTCCACCGCTATGCAGAAAGGGTTTGCGAATTCGCGACTGGGAAAAAACCACAAGTGCAGCGGTGAGAGCAAGCACAATGAAATACGGTGCCCAACTCATGCCGCTGGATCCCTCAAAGACAGTTGATTGCAACAGTCTGAGTACGCCAACGAGGACGAACAGCAGGCCAAGAAGAATCGAGAGTCCGCCAACTGCTCCCCATGCGAGCCAGCGACCAGTTCCTCGAAGCTCGCCGATGGTTTCCTGCTTCGCATAGGCGCGCACGAGGTCAATCAACTCAGTAAACGATGAACCAGAATTAAGTGAAAGCACCCATTCATTCAACCAGCGCTTGGGCTAATTCGGTGCAATCTCACTTGCTGTAGGACTGCCCGAGAACCCGCCTAAGGCATTGGAAAGTGCGTTCCAAATAGGTCTATACGTCGTTTGATTGGCCGCATTTGATCCATTGATGATCAGGGCAAATGTCGAGGCCTGATCTGGCGAAAACGGAACAAAGCCCGACAAGGCTTTTGCACCCGTCAAAGTCCCAGTCTTT
>CANKUF010000001.1 GCA_947486675.1 Acidimicrobiaceae bacterium | reverse complement strand
TCATGATCACCGTGCCGTGGATCGTGCTTGAACTCACAGGATCGGCAGCAAAAGCTGGGCTATTGGCCGCATTGTCAAGCCTTCCCGGAATAGTGGTTTCACCAGTTGTTGGTGGCCTTATTGACCGTTTCGGTCGCCGAGCCATTTCCATGTTTTCTGACTTCATGTCGATGGTTTCGGTGTTGATGTTCTTGGTGGTCAATGCCATCGGAGATCTGACGTACACATGGATATTGGTGATCGCCGTTCTTGGAGCGTGTTTCGACCCGGCTGGTTATACCGCACGTAAAGCGCTCATTCCTAATGCGGCAACTGCATCGGGAATAGAAATCGATTCGGCAAACGGACGACACGAAGGAATTTTTGCAATTGGTTGGATGGTTGGTCCGGCAATTGGATCTGCATGCATTAAATGGAGTGGCCCAATGCTTGGGTTTGCTGTTACTGGTGCAATGTTCGCTGTAGCGGCAATAGCAGTGTCATTGATGCGCGTGGATGACGAACATGGCAAAACAGTGGCACATCACGAAGATGGTCACGAACCGTTTTTCTCGTCGTTACGCGAAGGATTCCACGCGCTCACACGAGACAAACCACTGTTTGCTCTAGCAATTGGATTCATGTTTCTGTCGGGCCTGTACATGCCGATCGATACGGTGATCTTCCCAACGTATTTCGAGTCCATTGATAATGCGACAGGACTCGGCGCACTGTTTGCCTCGCTCGCTGCAGGAATGGTGATTGGATCATTTGCCTACGGTCGACTTGCCGCAAAGTTTTCGCCAAGTGCATTGTTGCGCTTGGTCATGATTGTGTCTACCGTTTCACTCTTCCCATTGGTGATTCTGCCGCCAACGTGGTTGTTCGTTGTGTTGGGATTTTTTGCAGGGCTGTCGTGGGGGCCGTTCAATCCGCTCTGGAATTCCATTGTGCAAAAGCGTGTGCAGCCCGAGTTACAAGGTCGCGTGTACGGATTGCAGATGTCGCTGTTGTACGCCGCACCACCGCTTGGTCAACTCATCGTTGGCGCATGCGTTGATGCGTACGGTTTACAACCAACATTTATCGTGGTAATGGCAATTTTTGGGGTAGTGGGGTTCACCTTCGCTGCAACTCCAATCTTGCGCAAGCTTTAGAGTGGCTACATGCCTCTTCACCCGCAAGCACAAGCAGTAGCCGACTTCTACGCCGCGGTGCGTACGGCACCATTTGAATCGCTTGGAGTTGATGAAGCACGAGCAACGTATGCAGCGAGCAATGCTGTTAGCACTGAAGTAGTACATGAGATTCGCGATGTACAGGCAGGATCAATTCCGTGTCGTTTGTATCGACCATCTGCCAAGACCGACCTCGGTCTTCTGGTGTATTTCCATGGTGGAGGATGGACTATTGGTGACCTGAATTCACACGATGGCGTGTGTCGTTCGCTTGCCAATAAGTCTGGACATGCAGTGCTTGCAGTGGATTATCGATTGGCTCCTGAATACATATTTCCTGCCGCCTATGACGATTGTGTGACCGCAGTGAAATGGGCACATAGCAACCCGGCAGCACTGGGCATCGACAACACGCGTTTGGCAGTAGGTGGCGATTCTGCAGGTGGAAACTTGGCTGCTGCGGTGGCGCTTGCAGAAGTGGTGCCACTGAAGTTTCAAATGTTGATCTATCCGTCGGTGGACATGAGCATGAAGTCGCCGTCAATTGATGAAAACGCACATGCCCCCATTTTGACGAAGTCGGTCATGCTGTGGTTTGGCGACAACTACATGGGCAAAAATGGAGACCGCACAGCGATCAGTGCATCACCGATACTTGCCACAGATGGTGCGCTGAAGCGAATGCCACCGGCAATTGTGATTACTGCTCAATACGATCCGCTTCGTGACGAAGGCGAGGCTTACGGAAAGCGACTTGTTGAAAACGGTGTTTCAGTAACGATCACTCGTTACAACGGAGCGTTTCACGGGTTCTTCAACATGCATGCCATTTTGGATGATGCACAGTCTGCACACGCTCAAGCAGCAATGTTGTTAAAGAAGTATTTGGACTAACGGGTTATTCGTTGCCCTGCACGCGCTCAAGGTGTGTGTTGTCGGCAGCAAGAAGGCCAAGTGCATCACCAGGTGTAATTGCCGTGCAGAATTCGCCGTGCAAGTTAGCAACGGTCATGTCGTGCACAAGTTCTGGGTCGTAGTCGGCGCCATCCCAACCAATTCGGTTTGAGGTAGAGCAGCAGTCGGGAACGAGGTAGGTGTCGAAGCCAAGGTTGCCTGCCATGCGAGTGGTGGTTTCTACACACATGTTGGTGAAGAAGCCAACGATGACTACGCGCTGTATGCCTTTGCGACGCAGTTCAATTTCTAAATCTGTGCCGACAAACCCGCTATTCACATCTTTTTCTACAACGATGTCGCCAGGTTGAATTTCGAAACCTGGTTTCTGATCTCCAGTGGGAAGTGAGAACTTCAGCGGCGAATTGGTTTCACGCGAATCATGTCGCGTAAATGCCACAGGTAATCCTTTTTCGCGAAAACCAGCGAGCAAGCGAAGCATGTGACTTTCTGCATCGGGGTTATTGCGACGACCAGTTGGTCCGCCCCAATGTTGCAATACATCCACACCTTTTTGTACGTCAATAAGTAGTAGTGCTGTTTCTTTTCCAAATTGGCGAATCATGGTGCAAATGCTACTTGCGACGTGAGTCGCGGGCCGCAGGCATCCAGTTCTCGCCGGCAGTTGCATCAATGCGGGCAAGAAACTTGTGGCCAACGGGTTCGATGAGTGCGCAATATTTCTCGGTCAGTTCTGCTCCAAGAGCTCGCCATGCTTTCTCACAAAGTTCATTGGTCTTGTCTTCGATGTATTCGCGATAAGCAAGGCCGGCTTCATTAATGCGACCATCGGTAACGAATCCACGTGCGTCGAGAACATTCCAAGCTTCCTCAAGTTGCGCATCGTCGGCGCCGCGACTGCGTGGAATCCAGTCGCCTGGGTAGCCCAAGAACGCATCGTGCAACAGTCCGGCCTGCACGCCACTGATGTCTTCGCTAGCGAGAATGGCAAAGTGAGTGTCGCCGCGCCATTCACGAATGCAGTTCACGGCTAGCCACGCGCTGAGAGCAGGGTTGTCTTCGTTGCGCGGCCAAGCCTTATGCGCCGCGTACACGGTGTGTCCAGCAATGGGAAGCGAATCGGCAGCGTCCCACAGATGCGGAGCGAGCTCACCAAGTGGTCCTAAGACTTCTGGTGCAAATTCATGCAAACCCGCAACGACAGCCTCGTTGCGAACACGGTATGCGTCTTCGAACGTGGTGTGTTGACGTGCAATATCGAGACACAGACTGATGAACTCTGCACGTATGGAATAAAACGCCGCTGTCACTACGTCATTTCCCGATTGTGCCAGCGGGGCAGAGCGGGTCGTGATGTAATACCCAAGACCGTTGGGAACACCCAGTTCGGTAAACAGTCGAATTCCCGTTGGGTCCCAATAGATCCAACCGATGAGTCGGTGTGAGGCAAGCGATGCTCTTGCGGAGAGCGTTCGCCAATCGGTCATGTAAAGACCGTAGCAACAGTGCAACAATATGAGCGAACTATGAGCACTCCAAGCCTGTTTAGCGACAAGCGTGAGTTGCTGCCATTCGACGGAAGCGCATTGCTGGTTCCAAATTTTTTTGAAACTACTCAGACTGCACAATTGTTTCAGCAGATCATGGACGAGACTCCGTGGGAAATGCCCGAGATGGTGATGTTTGGCAAGAAATACCCTCAAGCCGGATTATCTACATGGTTCACTAACACGAACGTGAGCTACGTGTATTCAGGAATTACCCGAACACCACATGCCATGACGTCGCTGCTTCACAATGTGATGGATCAATGTGCGCTGGCATCCGGTGCGGAATACAACTCTGTGCTTGTCAACTTGTATCGCGATGGCAACGACAGCGTCAGCTGGCATTCAGATAATGAGGAAATCAATGGCAGCGAACCGACGATTGCATCGGTGAGCCTTGGTGCAACTCGGCGTTTTGACCTGCGCCACAAGGAGTCTGGCGAAACCGTTCGTGTTGACCTGGAAGACGGCTCGCTGTTGGTGATGTCGGGGTTATCCCAACACTGTTGGGTACATCAGATTGCAAAGACGAAGACGAAAGTTGGACCTCGAATTAACTTGACGTTCCGACGAGTGTTTTCTAACGCGAAGCTCTAACACGTTCTGCAGCGTGAATGTGGTCAACGGTGAGTCCGCAACAACCACCAATCAGTTGCACTCCCATATCTAGCCATTCGGCATAAAACCCTTCGAGTTTTTCTGCGGGGATCACTTCCGTGAAGTTCCAATTTGGCATTTCGAAGTATCCACTGTCGGGGTATGCGCCAATTGGTCCTGAGAACTTCTTGCGGACCATTGAGATGGTGTCACTCACTGCTTGTGGCTGAGTGTGCATCACGCTGACTACGTCGACTCCATGTTCGGGAATGAGGTCAAGGACGGCTTCAAGTGGTGATTCTTGAGCCAGATTGAAACTGATGATCTTGCCGGCGTCGTTACGCCTTGCTGCCACACCAAACCACACAGGTAAACCAGTGTCGAGTGCAGCCTGTAGAGCCATTGCTGTGCGATTCTCTTCGTACATCATTTCCAGCATGATGTGGTCAACTCCACCTGCTTTCAGAAGTTGTGCCAACTGATGAAATGACTCTGCAATTTGAGCGGGTGGAGGAGTTCGTACAAGATCGACGGTGTCGGTGCCTGGGTTGAGGGGAACCATGTGCGAGAGCGAGCCACCTACAACGATGTTGCGTCCTTCGGGAGCCAAATCGCGCGCACGCAACGCAGCGTCAACTGCAGTTTTTACTATTTCCTCAATCTTGTCGCCGTAACCCGCTGGCTTCAGCATCATGGAGTTTGCTGCATAGGTATTTGCGGTGATCACATCGCTGCCAGCATTGATGTAGTCAAGATGTATTTGGGTGAGCAACTCTGCATTGCCCAGGGTTGCAGGACCACACCATGCTTCTGGGCTCATTGCCACACCACGGCGCTCGAGCTCAGTACCAGTGCCGCCATCAAGAACAATTACGTCGCCAGCATCAAGTCGTTGTTTGAGTTGAATGTATGACATGGTTTATGCCCTTCGAGTAGTGGATGCGATGAGACCGAGCGCGATGAAGACTGTCCCGGCGACATAGCGTTGCACAAACGGCAACGACTTTCCACGCAGCAACGTTGTACGCAGAGCACTTGCCAAGAATGCATACATCCCGTCGGTGCATAAGCCGATGGCTACAAACAGTGATCCAAGGATCAGTGATTGCAGGGCAGCAGAACCCGATTTTTCATCAATGAACTGTGGAAGAAATGAAAGGAAAAACAGTGCGACCTTGGGGTTGAACGTATTGACGATTATTCCTTGAGTGAAACTTTTTCCTCGCGACAGTGAAGATGTTTGCGCTTCCATAGCTTGCGGTTTTTTGATCAATGTTCGCAGTCCGATAAATACCAGATAACCAGCACCAATCCACTTCACGATTCCAAACGCGGTCGCGGATGCCGCAATGACAGCTGACAATCCGATAGTTGCAGCAATCACGTGAACAAAATTGCCAAGTTCAAGACCAGCAACGCCTGCGAGAGCGATGCTTCGACCATCAGTAATGCTGCGATTAATGACGTACAGCACTGCCGGGCCAGGGATAACCAGAAGAGCCAGAGATGCGATCGCGAAGGCGATCATGGAGTCAAAACTGGGCACTGTGTAAGGCTAATCGCAGAGCGTCAGACGGTCTCCGACACTGCGCGCCTTTGGCGCGATCATTAGTCTGTGGGTATGAAGGTTTCTGTAGATATGGGTTCATGCCACGGTCATCAAATGTGTGCCATTGCCGCGCCAGAAGTATTTGGTAGCGATGAGTTGGGCAACGCAACAGTGTTGATCGACGGCGACATCCCTGCAGAGCTTGAAGGGAAAGCGCGTCGCGCCGAGGCAAATTGCCCGGAACGAGCAATCATTATTAGCGAGTAGTGAACCTGGGGGGTTCGTTATGACCGACACACGCAAGCCAGTTGAAAGTTTGCTCACCGATTACGACATCTTTGAGCCGAGTTTTGTTGCCAATCCGTATCCGGGATACAGCGAGATTCGTGAATCGGAATGTCCAATTGCGCACACCGATCGATATCAGGGTTCGTGGTTGCCAACTCGGTATGAAGACGTTGTTGCACTAGCGCAAGAGTACGAAGTGTTCACTTCGCGTGGCATTTTGGTCATGCCTCCACCTCCAGGACAAGCTGAAGGTGCGTACGGCGGCGTTGCTGCACCTCCAATTACTTCAGATCCACCAGATCATCATTGGCATCGTCGTTTGATTCTTCCTGTGTTCGCTCCACAAGCTGTAGCAAAATATGAACAAAGCACGCGCGATTTGTGCAATGCATTAATTGATGAGTTCATTGACAAAGGAACAGCCGACGCTGCTGCCGACTACGCACAGCACATTCCCGTGCGCGTCATTTCCAACATGCTTGGCGTTCCACTCGACATGGAAGAAACGTTTACCGGATGGGTGCGCGGTGTATTAGAAAACATGCACGACATGGAATTGCGTAAGCGCAGTCGTTTGGCAATCATCGAGTATTTCCTTGCACAAGTTGAAGATCGCAAAACGAACCCACGCGAGAACGATCTGATTTCGGAACTGATGAATACCGAAGTTGAAGGCAAGAAAGTTCCGATTGAGTATGTGCTTGGCGTGTGCAACCTGATGCTCGTTGCAGGAATTGACACCACGTGGTCGGCAATTGGTTCAGTCATGTGGCACATGGCGCAACATCCAGAACACCGCAAGCAGTTGCGTGAAAATGATGACCTATGGCCAACAGCAATTGAAGAACTGTTGCGTGTGTATGCGCCAGTAACAATGGCTCGCATTGTCGATCGCGACATTGAGTTTCAGGGTTGCCCAATGAAGGCAGGCGACAGGGTGCTGATGGCATTCCCGGCAGCAAACCGCGACCCACGTCAGTTTGAGAACCCAGACGAAGTGATTCTGGATCGCGAACACAATCGCCACGTGGCATTTGGTTCAGGCATTCACCGTTGTGCAGGCAGCAACCTTGCACGTTTAGAAGTGCGCATTGCACTGCAAACGTGGCTCGAGCGCATTCCTGAGTTTGAACTCGTAGACCCAGCAACTGTTACATGGGCTGGCGGTCAAGTGCACGGCCCACGCAGTTGCATGGTGAAGTTTTAACTTACAGACAACGTTTTAGTTCGTTGCCTCTTCGGAGTGCACTACGTGGTGACCTTCAACGTCAATTTTTGGCAGAATTCGGTTGATCCACGCTGGAATCCACCAGTTGCGATTTCCCAATAGTTCCATAGTTGCCGGAACGAGCACCATGCGCACGAGTGTTGCGTCAATGAACACCGCAAGCGCAAGTCCGAGACCAAACAGTTTCAACTGACGGTCGTGTCCAAGCACGAATGCAGCGAATACGCACACCATGATGAGCGCTGCTGCAGTGATGACTCGTGCGGTTGCAGTAAGTCCATCGGCTACTGCAGAGGCATTGTCGCCGGTGCGGTCGTATTCTTCCTTCACTCGTGACAGCAAGAACACTTCGTAGTCCATCGACAATCCGAACACAATGGCGAACAGCATCATTGGCGCCCAGCTCTCAATTGGTCCAGCCTTACCAACACCAATCAGGCTCATTCCCCAGCCCCATTGGAAGACTGCGACAAGCACGCCGTACGCAGCACCGATTGACAGCAAGTTCATGATCACTGCTTTCAGTGGAACGAGCAAGCTGCGGAACACGGCCATCAACAGAAGGAATGAAAGCGAAAGAACGCCGAGGAACAAGTACGGCATGCGACCGCCAATAGATTCGGCAAAGTCAACGCCTGCTGCGGTGAAGCCACCGACTTTTGCTTCAACACCAGTTTGCGGAATGACGTTCGTGCGCAAGTTGCGAATGAGCGCTTCGGTTTGTGCATCTTGTGGCGAAGTAGTTGGGTATGCCATCACGAGCGACAGGCTTCCGTCTTGCGATGCTGGCATGCCTTGAGCAAATGCAATACCTTCGGTGCCGTTCAGCGTTGCAACAAAACTTTGCAATGCCTCGGGCGACTTGGCCGTTTCGCCTTGCACGGTGATGAATAGTGGTCCATTGAATCCTGGTCCGAATCCTTCGGCCAACATGTCGTATGCGCGACGAACGGTGGTCGATTCCGGTGCGTTTCCATTGTCTCCAAAACCCAAGCGAATAGAGGCCAGTGGTGCAGCGAGTACTAACAATATTGCTGTTGCGCTGAGTGCTGCTGTCCATGGGCGGCGCTGAATGAAGCGACTCCAGCGATACCAAAATGAGAGCTCTTTAGCCTTTGGTGTGCGGTGTGGAATATGGCGTCGCAATGGTTTGATTGCAAAACTCATCGCGGTTACGACAACAACTGCAACAACTCCAATGAGTGCAATTACAGGATTTTCGGTGATGACAGCAATTAATGAACCGACAATGAAGACAACGAGTGAAATGAGTGCCGACCACGTGGTTACCCCAATGCGATGCTTCACCATTGCAAGCAGCGATGGAAGCAATGTGATGGAAGCGAGCATCATGATGAGCACGCCGACTACCGCTCCAATTGCAAGGCCACGAGCAAACGCAAGGCCCATGACGAACAAGCCGAGCAATGAAATGATGACGGTGATTCCCGCAAAAATAACTGCTCGTCCAGAAGTGTCGACTGCGTCAACAACTGCTTCTTCAACAGTGAGTCCTTCGGCCAAACCTTCGCGATAACGAGTGACGATAAACAGCGCGTAGTCAATGCCCACGCCAAGGCCAATCATGGCAACAAGAGACGTAGTGAAGTCGGGCATTGGAACAACATGGCTGAGGATGATGGCAAGTGATGAGCCCACGCCAAGACCGATAAGTGCCGTACCAATTGGCAAACCCATGGCAAGTACGGAACCGAAAGCGAGAACCAAAATGACCATTGCAGCGAGCAAGCCGTATAGCTCGGAAGCAGGCAATTCAAAACCAGCGAAAATGTTTCCGCCGTATTCCATTTTCAGGCCATCAATGTTTACTGCTTTACCCATGTCTTGAATTTGTGTAGAGAGCGCTATTGCTTCTGACTGCGAACGAAGTGAAACATCGATCGAAGCAAAACCAGTGGTGCCTGCTTGGTTGATTTGACCCTGTGATGTTTCGCTGAATGGTGAGGTAACCGTTACGCCAGGTAGTGATTCAACGTTGTCGAAAAATGGGGTAAGTGCGGCAACTACATCATCGGAGTTCACACCGTTTGGCGACGAGAATACGATCTCGCCAGAAAGCCCTGCCTTATTCGGGCTGTTGGCTTCGAGAAGCTTCTGCACATCATTTGCTTCGCTCTGTGGCAGTTCAAACTCGGTGCTGAAGTTGCTTCCCATCTTTCCTGACAGAACTACACCGATAACAAGCAGTGGAATCCAAATTCCGAACACCATGATTCGACGATGACGAACACTAAAACGAGCGAGTGCAGCAAGCATGTGGGGGAGGTCTTTCTGTGCAAGGCCAACGGGGGGTCGGCTCAAGGGACTATTAGATAGTAATTGGCGCTAATTGGGTGAAGTCGGATTGACAGCGTGAATTCAGTTACGCCACGCGACGCCAGTTGGCCATTCGCCAATGCCACCGTCTTCCACGAGCATGCCGGTGAGATCACGGTTGGTGTGACGAGAGCGCCACACCAACATCTCTTGTGCCATGGTGAGAACTCGAGATGGATCGGTAAACGTAGTGCGCCATGTTGGGTCTGCATCGAGGTCAAATGCCAACCACGTTCCATCACCAAATTGCACGTATGCCTTGTCGTCATAGCGACGCACGGCGAGATTCTGTTTTTCTAAGCGTTGATCCCATGGCCACTTGCGTTCGCCCATGCGAATGAAATAGTGACGCCAGTCGTATTCATACGATGCTGCGTCTCGCCACTGCGGAAGTGGTTCACCTCGAAGAAATGGTGTGAGCGGTAAACCATCGCATTGTTTCGGCACTGGTTGACCAAGTGCTTCGGCAATGGTGGGCACGATGTCCACATTTTCAGTGAACTCTGTAACTTCGGTTCCGTGTTGTGAAGCGTGCAGAGGATCGCGAACAATTCCAAGAATGTGATAGCTCTGATCAAAGAATCCAAGCTTTTCTTTCAAGCCGTGGTCGCCTAATTGTTCGCCGTGATCTGCTGTCACGATGATGACGGTGTTTTCCCACATGCCAAGTTCGACCAACGTGTCCCACACGCGACCTAACTGCTCGTCAACATCGCCAATCATGCCGTAATACTGCGCAATCATGTGTCGAACTTCTGACTCGTCAGTTGGTGCTGCTGCGCCAGGAATTTGCAATGCAAAATCGTGAAATGGGTGGCGCTCATCTGATGGGCTTATTGGCATAGGCACATCTGCCGGGTCGTACGCGGTTGACCATTTTCCTGCAGCCGAATACGGAGGGTGCGGACGAAGGTAACTGGTGTGCGCAAACCACGGCCCATCTTGCTCGCGCAACCACGTAAGAAAGTGGTCGGTAAGAAATGCAGACATTCCGAATTCTGCAGGACGCGATGGTTCGCTGAGCAATGCCTGCTGCGCATTCATTGGCACATCGAAGCCATTGGTACGCAGGTGTTCGATCCACAGCGTGTGCGGTTCGGGAATGAACAACTTGCAATCGAAACCAGGAAGTACTTCTTCGTATGTATTCAGTCGAGCATCGTTTGGGTCTGCAACATCGCGCGGGTCTATTGCTTGGTCGGTGTAACCAAATAACACAGGCGAATAACCAGCGCGTTGTGCAAGCAGTGCAACGTTGTCAAATCGCCCATCGAGTGGCGTGCCGTTGGCAACAACGCGATGGTTCATTTGATACATGCCCGTATACAAACTTGCTCGGCCGGGGCTACACGGAGCACATTGGCTGTAGTGCTGAGTAAGACGCACGCCTTGGCGAGCAAGTCGATCAAGATTTGGTGTTCGAACGAGTGGATGACCTGCGATAGACAAGCAATCCGCACGGAATTGATCCAAAGTTATGAGCAGGACATTCGGCTTCATTGAATGAGAAGCGTAGTGTGATTGCTATGAATTCTGCTGAGTGCACCACCGTGATGGTGGAGAGTGGCACTGGCGTGACCCTGCGAACGGTGCGTTGGGGAAATCCTGCACAAGCTTCAAATGTCCCTCTGGTCTTGATTCACGGGCTGGCGTCGAATGCGCTGTTGTGGGAGGGAGCGGCTCTCGAGTTTGCTGCGCTCGGTCATGCGGTAGTTGCAGTGGATTTACGTGGACACGGCTTGAGTGAAAAACCCGATGACGGATACGACATGCAGACGGTGACGAACGATGTTGCAGGCGTATTGCGTGTGCTCGCGTCGCAAGGTTACGAACGACCTGTAGTTGCTGGTCAATCGTGGGGCGGCAACGTGGTGATTGAGCTTGCCCTTACGCACCCAGAACTTGTGCGCGGGGTGGTTGCTGTAGATGGCGGATTCTTGGAATTGCAAGAACATTTTCCACAGTGGGAAGAATGTTCAGTGGCTCTACGACCACCAAACTTGTTGGGTACTCCTGTGGCGCGTATGCGCGGATATATGGAAAGCGCACATCGAGATTGGCCCAAAACGGGAATCGATGGTTCGATGGCAAACTTCGAACACCTTCCCGACGGCACTATTCGCCCATGGCTTACGTTGGAGCGTCACCTGAAGGTGTTGCGTGGCTTGTGGGAACACAAACCCACTCATATATATAAGGACATTACGGTGCCAGTGATGTTCGTCCCAGCAGAAGGTCCGGGCGGTGTATTTGCAGAAACCAAACGCCAGGCAGTTGAACGCGCATTGCACAGTGTGCCCAAAGTGCGGGTTGAATGGTTTAGTCCTGCAGATCACGACTTGCATGCACAACACCCCGTGCGTTTTGCTCAAGTAGTGCATACAGCAACAACAGATGGGTTCTTTTCATGACGCTTCCACGCATGTTGGTCATTATGGGTTCGGGTGAAACCGCGCCAACCATGGTGCCAACGCACCGTTTGATTTCTCGGATGCTGCCAAACCCTGCTCGCGCAACGTTGCTCGACACGCCGTACGGGTTTCAAGAAAATGCTCCAGAGTTGGCTTCGAAAGCGGTGGAGTACTTCAACACCAGTATCAACATGAAGTTGGACGTTGCGGGGCTTACTCAGTTGATTGATGCCGATGCATTGGCTGTTGAGCGCGGCCTGCAACTCGTTGCCGATGCACATTATGTTTTTGCAGGTCCGGGTTCACCAACGTATGCATTGCGTCAATGGCATGGAAGCGCACTGGCTGGTTTGTTAGTGAAAAAGTTGCGAGATGGTGGAGTAGTGACATTCGCATCTGCTGCCGCACTAACACTCGGACGATTCACACTTCCTGTGTATGAGATTTACAAAGCAGGTGCAAACCCATATTGGTTAGAGGGTCTCGATATTCTTGGCGAAATTGGCATTAATGCCGTGGTCATTCCGCATTACAACAATGCTGAAGGCGGGCATCACGACACTCGTTTTTGTTACATGGGCGAACGTCGGCTTTCAGTAATGGAGACGGAGTTGCCCGACGACGTATACGTACTGGGTGTAGATGAACACACCGGCCTGATGCTTGACCTCGATGCACATACTGCAACGGTGGTGGGTAAGGGAGTGATCAGTTTGCGCTTACGTGGAGCGACAACTGAAATCGTTAGCGGTGAAGTGTTCTCTATTGATCGTTTACGCAACCCGTGGTCGGATGCTGCGACATCTGTAGCGGCTGTAGTTGAACCAATTGCATCGACAGTCGTTGAAACCGCAGATAGCAATTTGCGACAGGCAACCGATCGATTGAATATTGCGTTTCAAACGGCAATTGATAATGCAGATGCAGACGCAGCTGCTCGAGCCGCGCTCGAGCTTGATGACGCGATTGCTGGATGGTCGGCAGACACGTTGCAAAGTTCTGACGCCGACTATGCGCGCAGTGTGCTGCGCAGCATGGTGACGCGCCTCGCTGGAGCTGCAACGGCTGGTTTGCGTGACCCGCGTGAAGTAGTTGGGCCATTCGTGCAGATACTGCTCGACCTGCGTGCGCAGGTGCGCACCGATAAGCGCTTCGATCTTTCCGACTTGATTCGCGATCGTTTCGCCGAAATTAACGTTGAGGTTCGCGATACCCCGCAGGGCGTTGAATGGGGCTTCCGCCAAGAGGATTAGGCCCACACATCCTGGTGTAGGGAAATTGTGGTCATTATCAAAGGTAGTTGTGACTACAATTTAAAGATGAAGAAAATCGCTCAAACCCGTCAGGTTGAAGTTGGAATTCGCGACTTGAAGAGCCAATTCAGTAAGTACATCGATCGTGTCCAAAAGGGAGACGAAATCATCGTGACAGAACACGGCAAACCAGTTGCGCGCATTAGCCCAGTCAGTGAATCAAAACTCATACTCGAACGTTTAATTGCCGAAGGTAAGGCGCGACCAGCTCTTACGAGACGCACCGTATTGCCTCCACTCATTGATCTTGGCTTCAGTCTTTCTGAAGCAGTTATTGAAGATCGCTATTAATGATCACCTATTTTGATACATCAACACTCCTCAAATTCATCATTAGAGAAATCGGGTCCGAAGAAACCAGAAACATCTGGAATCTCAGTAATGAAAAGGTGTGTTCTCAGTTGACACGAACCGAAATGCATTCTGCTCTTATGAGAAAAGTGCGCGAAGGAAGTGTGCTGGTAAGCGCTGTACCGGCACACCTAGGTGCACTAGATAGGTTATTTGCAGATGTGACTCTCATTGACATCACATCTGACGTGATTGATGCATCGTGTGAGTTGGTGAAGGAATTTCCATTGAAGAGCGCGGATGCAATTCATTTAGCAACCGCACTCATGGTGCGTGCCGACCTCTTCTCTAGTTCGGACAAAAAACTGTGCGCTGCAGCGTCCGAAAGTGGAATTGCAGTGACAGACCCAACCGAGGGTTAGATAGTGGTAGAGGTGAGGTCGTCACCCAGCACAATTTCACCATCGAAATACTTCGCCGCAAATGCGCGCCATTCATCTTCTTGACCGGGCTGCATTGACGGAACGTAGTGCGTAAGGATCAGTTTCTTGATGCCAGCCTTAGTCGCGGTTTGCGCAGCCTGCTCAATCGTTGAGTGGTAGTCCAGAATGTCGAGGAATCGCTTGTTGTTAACGAGCTTGACCAAGTCTTCACGGATAACAGTTTGTACGTAGGCATCGGCACCTGCACAAATTTCGTCCAGTGTGTCACAAGGAATGCCATCGCCACCAAGGACAACCGATTTGCCATCGTGCTCTAAACGGAATGCAACCGTTGGCTCAACTGGTTGGTGATGCGTGCGTGCAACTTTTACTTGTACATCGCCAATTGCAAACGTTGCTCCAGGCTTTACTTCGGTAACCACGACTTTTGGCTTGTAGGTAAGTGTGTCGGTGTGGTGTGCAAGACGATATGAAATGTCTGGTGCAAGCATCATCAAAATTCCGTCCACCACTGTTTGGGTACCCGGAGGGCCGTACACGTTGAGCGGTGTTTCACTGCCGGTCATGACCCAATGACTCGTGATGACGTCATTCAAGTCGGTGATGTGATCGCTGTGCAGGTGGGTAATG
This sequence comes from Acidimicrobiaceae bacterium, assembly GCA_947486675.1. Lineage (GTDB taxonomy): Bacteria > Actinomycetota > Acidimicrobiia > Acidimicrobiales > Ilumatobacteraceae > UBA3006. The sequence continues at coordinate 669 of CANKUF010000001.1, read as the reverse complement.
AGCACCGCATTCAGCAACACGGGCAGTGTGCCTGCTCCCGCGAGTCGCATGACGACTGCGCGACCTGCGTCAACCAAGATGGTTTGTCCACCTGCGCGAACCAATGTTGCTGGTCCGCCTCGACGTGGGTCGGGTAGTGGGCTTCCGGTTCCAAGCAGTGTGATTTCCATAATTGTTTTCCTTTACAAAGGCGTTGATGCGATGAATGAATTAATGAGGGCGGCGACTTCCTCGCCCTTGTCTTCTTGAACGAAATGCCCGCCACCTTCAATGGTGACGTGCGGTTGACCCTGTGCTCCAGGGATCAACTTCATGAACGGTTTTTCGCCACCCTTGCTCACTGGGTCTTTGTCGCCAAAGCAGCACAACACTGGACGCTCAAACTTCTTCAGTATTTCCCATGCAGCAATATTGTCGTTGGATGCAGGGTCGGAAACTGATGTTGGAACGAACGAAGGGAAAATTCGCGCACCAGCTTTGTAGCTGTCGTCGGGGAATGGCGCATCGTACGCAGCGACAGTTGCTTCACTTAGGTCTGTTGCGCTTCCACCATTGACGATCGTGCCAATTGGGAACACCTTTGAATTCTGCGAGAAGTCACGCCATGCAATAAATGCATCGGTTGGTGGATGTTCGCCGGTTGGAAGACCGGTGTTACTGACCACGAGT